>NZ_JBNQTI010000205.1:0-12627 GCF_050325825.1 Kitasatospora sp. LaBMicrA B282 | reverse complement strand
CCTCACCGTCGGCATCAACAACATGATCGGCGCCTACAGCGTCCAGTGGAACTACGTCTTCGCCGCCTCCCTGGTCGCCATCGTCCCGGTCATCGTGCTCTTCGCGACCATCGAACGCCACGTCGTCTCGGGGCTGACGGCGGGGTCGGTGAAGTAGCGCGGCCGGGGCGGGCGGGAGCGTTCGGCCGCCCCCGCCCGGCCGGCCGACCGTCAGCCGGCGGCGCGCCCGAAGAGCCGGCCGCCCAGGTCCACGCCGATCACCGCACCGTGTTCGTCGCGGGTGAAGAAGCCGCGCTGCCCCTTCAGGCCGCCTTCGGTGATGATGTACTCGTCGCCGTCGCCGGGCAGGAAGCCCGTGGCGGCGGGCGGGTAGTCCGCCGGCATGTCCGCCTCGGAGGCCGCGCGGATCTCCGGCTTGATCCCGACCTCCAGGGTCAACCGGCTCCCGTCGGTGGCGATGTCCAGGTTCATCACGTCGATCTCGTAGCGGCCGGCGACCTCGCGGGCCCGCGCGTCGTCGTACCCGACCGGCTCCGGGTCCTCCTCGACCAACCCGAGGTACCGCTCCAGCGCCCAGCGGGAGACGGCCTGGTTGAACGGGTACCCCTCCGGGCCGGCGTTGGACAGCGCCACGACCGCGAAGTCCCGCTCCGGCACGATCAGCAACTCCGCGAACTGGCCGTTGGCGGAGCCGGCCTGGCCGAGCGTCCGGACACCGGCCACCGAGCCCAGGAACCAGCTGATGCCGAAGCCGTCGCCGAGCGAGCTGGCGCGCAGCTCGACCGTCTGCTCACGCATCCGGTGCAGCAGTTCGCCGGGCAGCACGCCCTCGCCGCCGCCCAGCTGGAACCGGGCCCAGCGCAGCAGGTCGCCCGCCGAGGAGACGATGCCGCCGCCGGGCAGGTTGCCGCGGGCGCCGGCCGGGTAGGCGCGCCAGGGCTGGGCGGTCTTCAAGGTGCCGTCTTCGGCGCGGTTGTAGCCGAGCGCGAACTTGCGGACGAGCACCTCGTCCAGGTCGAAGAAGGTGTCGGAGAGGCCCACCGGGTCCAGCAGCAGCTCGGCCATCGCCCGCTCGTAGCTCAGGCCGGTGACCTTCTCGATGATCCGGCCGGCCAGGTTGAAGCCGGCCTGGCTGTAGGAGGCCCGCTCGCCGGGCGCCCCGACGATCCCGAGGTTCGCCATCTTGGCCACGAAGTCGGCCAGGCTCTCTCGCTCGTCCTCGGTGTCGATCAGGTTCCACTCCAGGCCGGCGGTGTGGTTGAGCAGGTTCAGGACGGTGATCTCGGCGGCGTTCCGCTCCTCGGCGAGCACCAGTTCCGGAACGTAGCGCCGGACCGGCGCGTCCAGCTCCACCCTTCCTTCGGCAACCAACCGCATCAGTGCCGTGGCCGTGAAGATCTTGGTGGTCGACCCCAGGTGGAACAAGGTCTTCTCATCCACCGGCAACGGATTCGCCAGGCTGGTCACGCCGTGGGCGGCGTAGTATTCCTGACCGTCCATCAGGATCCCGACGGCCACCCCGGGGACATCGAGCTCCTTCGCCGTGGCGGCGACGAACTCCGACAGCTGCTGCTGGGTCACCTGCGTCATCATGCTCCCCCATCCGGTGCACTTGAACTAAGTACAGGAGCGAGCGTAGAGAGCCGTTGAACTAAGTGCAAGAGGTGCTGCTGCACTTTGTTCAAGCGGTCGGGTGACCGTCCGTTAAGGTGCTGTCCATGCCACGCGATGCACTGACCCGGGAGCAGATCGTCCGCACCGCCATCGAGCTGCTGGACGAAGAGGGCCTCGACGGCCTCAACATGCGCGCCCTGGGCCGGCGGCTCGACTCGGCCGCCACCGCGATCTACTGGCACATCAAGACCAAGGAGGAGCTGGTCCGACTGGCCGGCGACCTGCTCTGGGACGAGGTCGAGCTGCCCGACCTCGCCACCGCCGACTGGCGCACCGCCGCCACCGCGATGGCCACCGGCATGCACGCCATGCTCACCCGCCACCCCTGGCTCGGCCAGGCCTTCGGCAGCCACCTGCTCTTCGGCCCCGGCAAGGCGCGCCACGACGACCACAGCCTCGCCGTCTACGAGCACGCCGGCTTCGTCGGCGCCGAGGCGGACCGGGCCGCCGCCACCGTCTTCATCTTCGTCCTCGGCAGCGCCCTCGGCCCCGCCGCCCAGGTCTCGCTCACCCGCCGCCTCGGCCGCGGCGGCGCCGACGCCGAACAGCGCCTGGCCGACACCATGGACCGCACCGCCGACATCGCCCGCCGCTTCCCCCGCCTCCGTGCACGCCTGGACGCCGCCGGCGGCACGCGCTCCGGCGCCGACTACGCGGCGGCGCCCGAGAGCAGCTTCGCCTTCGGCCTCACCGCCATCCTGGACGGCTTCGAGGCCCGACTGGCGAGCGGGTGAACGGAGGTCGGGTGAGCGGGGTTCCAGCGGCCCGGTGCCGCGCGGACCCGCCTCGGATCGGCGGAGCGGCCACTACCCTGGTCGCGTGACTGCGATCACGGACCGTGACCTGGTCAAGCGGCTCCTCCCGCGCCGGGGCCTGGCGATAGGCCGGCCCGCGGACGGTACCGCCGGCTGACGACCCGCCGGCGGGGCCGTCCGCGGGCCGACCCCGGGTGGGCCGCCCCGGTCGCCCCGCCCTCGGCTTCCCCAGCTCACCGCCCCGACCGCAGGAGCACCTCATGCGCAAGATCACCGCCGGTCTCTTCATCGCCGCCGACGGCGTCGTGCAGGACCCGCACACCTGGCACTTCCCCTACTACAACGACGAGATGGGCGCGGCCGTGAGCGCGCAGCTCGGGGCCGCGGACACGGTCCTGTTCGGCCGCGTCACCTACGACGGCTTCGCCGCGGCCTGGCCGGCCCGGGAGACCTCCGGCGAGGCGGACGCCCCGATGGCCAAGGCGCTGGGCGACGCCCGCAAGATCGTGGTCTCGCACACCCCGCTGGAGTTCGCCTGGCGCAACTCCGAGCAGTTGCAGGGCGAGCTGCTGCCCGGGGTCCGGGCGCTCAAGCAGCAGGAGGGAGGACCGATCGCGCTCTCCGGCTCGGTCTCGGTGGTCCGTCAGCTGCTCGCGGCCGGCCTGCTCGACGAGCTCCACCTGTTCGTCCACCCGATTGCGCTCGGCCCCGGGCTGCGCCTGTTCGACGAGGGCGCCGCCGAGCCGATCAAGCTCAAGCTGCTCTCCTGCGCCACCTTCAGGACCGGCGTGCTGCACGTGGTGTACGGTCCGGCGGACGAGGCCTGAGCCGCACCGCCGGGCCCGCGATCACGGGGGGAGTTCCGATGGGTCTGACGGATGCGTACCTGGCGGCGGCGGAGCAGGCGGTGGCCCAGTTGGCCGTGCCCGAGCTGACCGCCGCCTGGGAACGGCCCAGCGCACTGGCCGAGCTGACGGTCGGTGCGCTGGCAGGGCACCTCGCCTACCAGCTGTTCAGCGTCGATCCGGTGCTGACGGCCGAGCCGTCCCCGGTGCCGCCGATCCCGCTGCTGGAGCACTACACCCGGGCCGTCTGGGTCGGCGCGGCGGTGGACAGCGAGGTGAGCACCGCGCTGCGGGCGAAGGCCGCGGACTTCGGCGGCGCGGGGCCGCAGGCACTGGCGGACCGGGCGCGGGCCTCGCTGGCCGGGCAGCGGGCCCGGTTGCCCGAACTGGCGGGCGAGCTGCCGGTGTTCCTGCCGCCGACGGGCTGGGCGCTGTGCCTGGACGACTTCCTGGTCACCCGGCTGGTGGAGCTCGCCGTCCACCTGGACGACCTCGCGGTCAGCCTGGGCACCGTCGCGCCGCCGTTCCCGGCCGACGCCTTCGAGCCGGTGCTCACCCTGCTCGCCCGGCTGGCGGTGCACCGGCACGGACAGGCGGCCGTGCTGCGCGGCCTGGCCAGGGTGGATCGCGCCCCGGCGGCGATCAACGCGCTCTGACGGACCGTCGGCGGAAGGGCGCCGGCTCCGACCTCCCGTCAGGCCTCCTCTGGCATGTCATGCACATGGCGGAGAGGATCTACGATCCGGCGCCCCCGCACGCCGACAGCACACCGGACGTTCGTGACATGTTCATCTAATCCCGGCGACGCCGCGCCTGCGCCGTGCGGCAGAGTCGTCCGCGGACCGACCGGGGCACGTTCCCGAGATCCGCCCCGACATCTCCCCGGGCCCGGCCCGGAACTGACGGAGAGGCAGGCGCACCATGTCCGGAATGACCCGACGCAGGCTGCTGGGCGCAGCCGCCGGCGTGGCCGGCGGCGCGGCGGCGATGACGCTGCTTCCGCCGAGCGTGCAGCAGGCGGTGGCGGCCGGGGTGCCGCGGCGCGGCTCGCTGCGCGACATCGAGCACGTGGTCCTGCTGATGCAGGAGAACCGTTCCTTCGACCACTACTTCGGCACCCTCTCCGGCGTGCGCGGCTTCCACGACCCCGACGCGCTGCGGCTGGACAACGGGCGCCCGGTCTTCTACCAGCCCGACAGCGTCAACCCGGACGGCTACCTGCTCCCCTTCCACCTCGACACCCGCACCACCAGTGCCCAGGCGATCCCGTCCACCAGCCACGCCTGGGCGGTGCAGCACCAGGCCTGGAACGGCGGCCGGATGGACCAGTGGCTGCCCGCGCACCGGGCGGCCGACGGTGCCAACGGGCCGTACGTGATGGGGTACTACACCCGTGACGACATACCCTTCCAGTTCGCGCTGGCCGAGGCGTTCACCATCTGCGACAACTACTACTGCTCGGTGCAGGGCCCGACCTGGCCCAACCGGCTCTACTGGATGACCGGTTCGATCGACGCGGCCGGCACCGGCGGCGGCCCGATCATCCAGAACCTCGCGCCCACCCCGCTGACCTGGACCACCTACGCCGAGCAGCTGGAGGCGGCCGGGGTGAGCTGGAAGGTCTACCAGGAGGCGGACAACTACGAGACCGACGTGCTCTCGCTGTTCGCCAACTTCCAGAACGCCAAGCCGGGCGACCCGCTCTACGACAAGGGGATGGCCCGGCAGCCCACCGGCACCTTCGAGGACGACGCGCGCAACGGCCGACTGCCGGCGGTCTCCTGGATCCTGCCGACCAGCTACCAGTCCGAGCACCCCGACTACCTGCCGGCCGCCGGGGCCGACTTCGTCGCCTCCAAGATCGAGGCGATCGCGAGCAACCCGGAGCTCTGGTCGAAGACCGTCTTCATCCTCAACTACGACGAGAACGACGGCCTGTTCGACCACGTGGCCCCGCCGGTGCCCGACGACCCGGACGAGGACGGCGAGTTCGTCCAGGGGCTGCCGATCGGCGGCGGCTTCCGGGTGCCGTGCATCATCGTCTCGCCGTGGACGGTCGGCGGCTGGGTCGCCTCGGAGGCCTTCGACCACACCTCGGTGCTGCAGTTCCTGGAGTGCTTCACCGGGGTGCAGGCCGCCAACATCACCGACTGGCGACGGAACACCTTCGGCGACCTGACCTCCGCCTTCCAGTTCCACGGCGGCCCGGCCGGCCCGCCCAGGCTGCCCGACACCGCCGCCCAACTGGCCCTCGCCGAGCAGGAGGTGGCGCACAACCCGAAGCCCACCCTGCCCGGCGCCGAGCAGCACTTCCCGTGGCAGGAGCCGGGCCGCCGGCGCCGCCGCTGACGGGTCCCCGTCGAACGTACGCCGCGGCCGGCGGTGCCCCGGTCGCGGCGTCCGCGGGCGCTCCATCACAGTTCCGTCAACCCGCCCCCACCCGGTGGTGGCGACCCGGAAGACTCCCTCCATGAGTTCCCTGCACCGCTCCGGCTCGCACCACCGGACCATGACCACCGCCGTCGCCCTCGCCGGCCTCCTCGCCGCCTGCGGCACGCTGACCGCCTGCGGCGGTGGCGACACTCCCAAGATCTCCCCGTCCGCCCGTGCGGCCGGCGCGGCCGCGGCCGGGCGGACCACCGCGCGGTACACGCCGGCCACACCGGTCAGCGACGCCCAACTCCAGCAACTCGCCGGCCAGTTGAACGTACGGCTGACCGCGCTCGGGCTGGCCGGGGCGAAGGCCGTGGCCGGCGGAGGCAGCATCACCGTGACTGCCCCGGGGGACACCGGGGAGCAGCTCAGCCTGCTCGGCGCGCAGGGGAGCCTGGCGCTGCGGCCGGTCATCGCCTTCGCGCCCTCCGTACCGGCCGGCAGTGCCCCCGGCGCGAGCCGGTCCGCGTCCCCGAGCACGGGGCCGTCCGCGGACCCGGGTTCCGGGCCGGCGGCGAGCCCGAGCGCGAGCCCGGCCGGGGACCCGAACACGGGCCCGGCCACGGACCCGGGCAGCGGGCCGGCCGCGGACCCGGGCAGTGGGCCAGCCACGGACCCGAGCACGAGCCCGATCGTCGGGTCGGCCACGCCGGCCGGCAGTCCCGCCGGGATCGGCGGCGACCTCCCGGGCACCGTGCCGGCCGCGCTGGTGAGCTCGTTCGACGCCCTGGACTGCTCCGACGCCGCCCAGCGCCACGCACTGCCGGTCGCACCCAGCACCGAGCCGACCCTGGCCTGCAGCTACGCCGCGGAACAGGGGATCTGGGACAAGTTCGCGCTCGGCCCCGCCGACGGCCCCACCGCGGGCGTGCGCTCGGCGACCGCACACCAGAGCTCGCAGGACACCTCGTGGCAGATCGACCTGAGCTTCGACAACGCCGGTGCCAAGGGCTTCGCCGACCTGACCGGCGCGGCGGCACAGCAGCAGGCACCCGCGAACGAGATCGCCATCCTGCTGGACAGCGCGGTGCTCTCCCACCCGTACGTGCAGCAGGCCATCACCGGCGGGCAGGCCGTGATCTCCGGCTCCTTCACCGAGGCGCAGGCCACGACGCTGGCGGTGCTGATCTCCTCGGGCGTGCTGCCGGTCCAGCTGAACGTCTCGGACGTCACCACCTGGCCCGTGAGCGGGCCGAGCACGCCGTACGTCGCCCACTCGTAGCCGACTCGGGGGCCGCCGACCCTGCGCGGACCGGACGGACAGCCACCGTATGCTGGGCCCGCCGTCCGCCGGGGTCGGCGTACGAGGGGGCGTCGATGCTCTTCAAACACCAGCACCTGTTGACCGAGTTGCGCCGGACGGGCCGCCACGCGACCGCCGAGATCCTCTCGGTCACCACCCTGGGCAGCGCCGGCGGCTTCCGCGCGCTCTGGGCCGCCGACGACGACCTGTCGGCCCAGTGGCTGGACGTCCGGCTCAAGCTGCGGGTGGTCCCGCCGAGCCAGGTGGACCTGCCCTTCGAGGTCACCGTGCTGACCCGGGTGCACACCCTCAAGCTCCAGGGCGGCAAGGTCCCGGTCTGGTACGACCCGAGCGACCACTCCCGGGTGGTCGTCGACTACGAGGAAGACCTCCGCAACCACCAGAAGTACCGGGCGGAGGCCGACAAGGCCGGGGCCGAGTCCGACCGCCTCAGGCACCGCTACGACCAGCGCCCCGGCCTCGCCTGGACGCCGGTGGCCGGCGTGCTGCTGCCGATCACGATCGCCCTCGGCCCGGGCCGCGGCCGGGTCACCACCGGGGGCGCCCTGGGGAACCTGCTGCCCACCCCGGCCGAGACCGCCGTGGCCGCCGTCCGGGCGCACGCCGCGGAGCTGCTGCCGCACCTCGCCGCGGACTGGTTCGACCGGCACGACCTGTTGGTGGAGCAGCCCCACGGCAACCTGCCGGACGGTGCCGGCCCCGCACACGCGGCCGGCACCGCGGTCGCGGTCGCCCTCGCGCTGGTCTCGATGTTCAGCGGCCGGATCATGCGCCCCGAGGTGGCCGCGACGGGGGCGCTGGGCCCGACCGACGACCTGCTGCCGGTGACCGGGGTGGCGGACCGGATCGTCGGCGCCAGGCGCTGGTACGCCACCCGCCTGGTCCTCCCCGCCGCCAACGAGGCCGACGCCGACCAGGTCGCCGCGAAGAAGCGCGAGGGCCTGGAACTGACCTTCGCCGCCACCCTCCCGGACGCGGTCCGCGCCGCCCTCGCGAAACACCCGGTGAAGGGGTACACCCCGCCGGCCTGACGGGCGGCGAAGCCGCGCGGGGGGCGGGGAAGCGCGGGGGGGCGGGGAAGCGCGGGGGCGGGGAAGCGCGGTGTCAGCCAGGGTCAGGGCCTCACCGGGTTCACAGCCAGCGCAGCGCGGTCGGACCGAGACCCCGAGTTCGCCCCGCACCACCGGGACCCCGCCCACCCGCGCGGCCCCGCACTCCCCGTCTCACTCCGGCGGGCGCCGGCCCCAGCAGGTGATCAGGGGGGCCGTGGTGACGTCCAGTTCGGTGGTCGCCAGGTTGGCCAGGTGCTGCTCCAGCTCTGCCGCGGTGATCGGCTCGCGGTCGGCCGGCGGGTGGCCGCTGCCGGGGTCGGCGACCGGCGGGCGGGGGCGGGTCAGTTCCTCGCGCAGCTGGCGCACGGTGGCCGCCTCCAGTTCCCGGCAGGCCGCGGAGGTGACCGGGAAGTAGGCCTCCGCCGTCACCCCGGTCAGGCCAGCCGTGCGCAGCAGGCGGGGCAGGGTGCGGCCGAAGGCGAGGTCGACGCCGCGTTCGGCGAGCAGGGCGCGGAAGCCCCGGCGGATCCGGTTGGCCAGCACCTCGGCCGGGCCGTGCTCGTCGGCGCAGGCCAGCGGCTGCAGGGCGGGGTCCGCGTCCTCGATCACCAGCCAGCCGCCGGGCCGGACGGCCGCGGCCAGCCGGGTCAGCGCGGCGGCCCGGTCGGGCAGGTGGACCAGCAGCAGCCGGGCGTGCACCAGGTCGAACTGTCCGGCGGGCGGCGCGTCGCGGGTGAGGTCGTGCCGGACCACCTCGACCGTCCCGCCCGGCAGGTCGGTGAGCCAGCTGGTGTCCAGGTCGGTGGCGAGCACCCGTCCGGTGGGCCCGACCCGTTCGGCCAGGGCCAGCGGGAGCGTCGGGCCGCCGGCACCGACCTCCCAGCAGCGGCGGCCGGTCAGCGGGCCGAGCCGGTCGAGGTGTTCCAGGGTCCAGTGGTCGAACAGTTCGGCGATGGCGGTGAACCGGCGGCCCGCCTCGGGTCGCCGGTTGTCCAGCAGGTAGCCGTCCTCAGCTGCGGTCATGGCGCCATCCTCTCCCCCGCCGTCCGTGGTGGCGCAGCTGGGGGGTGAGCGAACCAGCGGGTCAACACACCAGGACCCGCCGGTTCACGGCACCAGGACCGCCCGGTACCGCGCCTTCGCCAGGTTCTGGAACACGTCCTCGGCCCGGTCCAGCGGGTGCGTCTCGACCATCGGCCGGACCCCCTTGAGGGCGGCGAAGGCCATCGCCTCCTCGCTGTCCTTGGCGTGCCCGCTGTACCAGCCGGTGACCGAGCGGCGGCCGAAGACCAGCAGTTCCGGCGAGAGGTCGAGCGGTTGCTGCCCGGTGGCGATGACCATGAGCCGGCCGCCGGGTCGCACCCCCTGGAGCAGGTCGGCCTGGGCGGGGCTGTGGCCGACGGTGGAGATCACCGCCTGCGCACCGCCGAGCGCGGCCAGTGCGGCGCCGGCGCTGCCCGCCTCGCTGTCGACGTACTCGTCGGCGCCGAGCCGCCGGGAGATCTGCTCCTTGTCCCGGCCGCGGTTGATCGCCACGGTCCGGAAGCCCATCTTGTCGGCGTACTGGATGGCCAGGTGGCCCAGGCCGCCGATGCCGTGCAGCGCAACCGTGTCGCCGGGGCCGGCGCCGCAGTGGCGCAGCGAGTTGAAGGTGGTGATGCCCGCGCACATCAGCGGGCCGGCCTCCTCGAAGCTGAGCGCGTCGGGCACCCGGGCGAGCGCGTCCTGCGGCACCACCACGTACTCGGCGTAGCCGCCGTCGTAGGAGGCGCCGATGACCTTTCGGTCCACGCAGTTGACGAAGTCGCCGCGGCGGCAGTACGCGCAGACGAAGCAGCTGCCGCCGTGCCAGCCGGCGCCCACCCGGTCACCGGGGTGCCAGGTGGTGACCCCGGCACCGACCGTGTCCACCTCTCCGGCGATCTCGTGCCCCGGCACCCGCGGCAGCTCGCCGAGCAGCCCGAACCTGGTGATCGCGTCTCCCCCGCACACCCCGCAGGCGTGCACACGGACCCGCACCTGGCCGGGTCCGGGTTCGGGCACCGGGAGTTCGGCGGGCTCGAAGGGCTGCCCGGCGCTGACGGCCCGCACGGCCCGCATGGTCGGCGCACTCATCTCGGTCCTCCTCGTGGGTGCTCCCCGCCCCCGGTTCCCCGCTGCGCGTCCCCCGCACGAGTCAAGCCCGCGCCACCGGGCCCGGCAACTCCGCGCCGGCGGCGGGCCGGTCAGCCCGTCGCCGGCGGTCCCGCCGGCGACGGCAGCGAGAGCACCCGCAACAGTGCGTCGCGCAGTTCGGTGCCGGCCGCGGGCGGATGGGGTGCGCGCCAGGCGATGTGGCCGTCGGGGCGGACCAGCAGCGCTCCGGTGTCCGGCAGGCCGAGCAGCCGCCGCCAGTCCGCCGGGTCGGTGAGCTGCCGTGCACCGTCGTCGAGCCGGTGGTGGGTGACCTGCGGGCCGGCCGCCGCGGCAGTGTCGACCTGACGCTGCCAGGCCGGGTCGGCCGTTCGGGTGAACAGGGTGAAGCCGGGGCCGACCAGGTCGAGCGTGGAGCTCGCACCCGCGGCACCGGAGGCGCCCGCCGCACCGGTCAGGCGCAGGTGCGGGGCACGGCTGCCGGGGGTGCTGCCGGGGCGGTAGCCCGCCGGGTCCAGCGGCGGGCGCTCGGCGTCACCGTCTACCAAGGCGGCGCCCCCCGGGAGCACCGCGCTGGACCGGTACTGCGCGGTGAGCAGCAGTTCGTCGTCGATCCGGTAGTTGCCGCGGTTGCGGGCGTTGCCGTGGGACACGTCGATCACCCTGCGGGCGACCGGACGGCGTTCGGCCTGGTAGCTGTCGAGCAGCGGTTCGCCGGCCCGGCCCGCGACCACGGCGGCCAGCTTCCAGGCGAGGTTGTCCACGTCGCCGAGCCCGGTGTTCATCCCGTGCCCGCCGGTGGGCGGGGAGACGTGCGCGGCGTCGCCGGCCAGCAGGACCCGGGAGGCGCGGTAGGCATCGGCGAGCTGGGCGTCCATCCGCCAGGGCAGCGTGTCCCGGACGGTCACCGCCAGCTCGGGCACCCCGGCGGCGGCGCGGATCAGCCCGGTCAGCCGCTGATGGTCGGCGGCCAGCGCGGCCGGATCGGTGTGCGCGGGGTCGAAGGGGTACTGGAAGACCCACATCCGGTCGTTGTCGACGGCCTGGAAACCGCCGCCGCCCGCCGCGGTGAGGAAGTAGGCGGCGCTGGCCCGGTCGGTCACCAGCGGGCCGAGCGGCGCTTCGAACCGGACGGAGAGGTAGTGGCCCAGGCCGGTCGGTCCCGCCATGGCGATCCCGGCGCCGGCGCGCACCGTGCTGGCGGCGCCGTCGCAGCCGATCAGCCAGTCGGCGCACACGGTCCGCGGCGCCGCGCCGTCCCGGTCGGCGAGCACCGCATGCACCCCGCCGCCGCCCGCGGCGTCGCCGGGGTGCTGGCTGAAGGAGAGCAGCCGGGTGGCGAAGGCGACGGCGTCCGGCGCGGCGGCGCGGGCCCGGCGCAGCAGCACGGTCTCCAGCACGTCCTGGGCGCAGATGGCGCCCGGGGCCGGGGTGTGCGCGGGGCCGTCGTCGGGCGGGCCGGCCGGGCGGACCAGCTCGAACGCGGGGTCGACCAGGTCCCGGCCGCGGTAGAAGCGCGCCTGCTCGGCGGGGAGTCCGGCACCCCGGACGGCGTCCTCCAGGCCGAAGCGCCGGAAGATCTCCATCGAGCGGGCCGAGATGCCGCGGGCCTTGGGGTGCCGGGAGGTGCCTGGGTGACGCTCCACCAGCAGGTGGGGGACCCCGTAGGCGGACAGCTGGATCGACAGGGTCAGGCCCACCGGCCCACCGCCGACGATCAGGACGGGGACCACGGTCGGGAAGGGCATGGCTCTCCAGGGACGGCCGGAAGCGACGGTAGCGGAAGCGGAAGCGACGGAAACGGAGGCGACGGAAGCCGAGGTAACGCCAAACACTCTCTTTCGACGTTACCATGATGGTCTCCCGGCCCACCCGCACCCTGAGAGCGCCCGCCCATGACCACCGACCCCGCCGCCGAGAGCCCGCGCGGCCTCCGCTTCCTGGCCGAGCTGGCCGACCTGCTGCAGGCCGACCCCGAGGCCGGCGCCGCCGAGCTGCGGGAGCTGCTCGACCGCCGTGGCGGCCCGCCCTTCACGCTCACCGACGCCGATGCCGCGGAGTTCCGCGCGGCCGCCGCGCCGGTGGTCCGGATCCTCGAACTGACCGAACCGGACCAGGCCGCCGAAGCGATCAACCATCTGCTCGACCGGAATCCGCCACGGCCCCGCCTGGTCCAGCTGCCCGGGCGGCCCTGGGCACTGCAGAACCGCCCGCCGGAGCCCGCCGGCCTCACCCACTGGCTCCAGTCCACCGCCGCCCTGGCGCTTGCGCTCTGGCTCACCGAGCGCGGCCGCTGCGCCTGGGGGCGCTGCGCGGCGCCCGGCTGTGCATGCCACTTCATCGACACCGGCCGCCGCACCCCGCAGCGCTACTGCAGTCCGCGCTGCGCCACCCGGGTCCGGGTCGCCGCCCACCGGGACCGGCGCACGCCGGGGTCCTGAGCATCCCGCGTCGCGCCGGGGCGCCTCCCC
>NZ_JBNQTI010000204.1:0-12697 GCF_050325825.1 Kitasatospora sp. LaBMicrA B282 | reverse complement strand
CGCCAAGAGGACAGCGAGCAGCTGCTCGCCGCCGCCCGCGACGGCGCCGAGGGCGCCCGCCGGGCCGCGCTGCGCCACCTGGTCGACCAGGACGCCGAGCTGTCGGCCGCCGGTGCCGCCGCCCCCGCGGACGGCCTGCCGGCCGGTGTGCTCACCGAGCTGATCGAGGCGGTGGCGGCCGACGCCGACCCGCGGACCGTGACCGCCGCGCTGGACGCGGTGGCCCGGATGCGCGGCCCGCGCGCCCTGGCCCGGGCCCGCCGCTGGGCCGACCCCGACACCGGTGGCGCCGACAGCGCGCTCGGCGAGGCCGCCGTGCTGCTGCTGGCCGACATCGGCGAGCCGGCCGACGCCGCCCTGGTGGTGGCCGGCCTGCGCCGCCGGGTGCTGGCCGACGGCGTGCGCGACCCGCGGCTGTGCGGCCTGGTCGACGGAGTGGGGCGGCTGGCCGCCGAAGAAGCCGTGCCGGTGCTGCGCCACATCTACGGCGAGGCCGTCTCCTCCGAGCTGCGCGGCCGCGCCGCCCGGGCGCTGGCCGCCACCGACCGCTCGTTCGCCCGGGGCGTCGCCGTCGAGTGCCTCTGGGACTGCGAGGAGGCCACCCGCGAACTGGCCGCCCGCCACGTGGTGACCACCGGCGACGCCCGGGTGCTGGAGCGCCTGCGCCGCCTGGCCGCCGACCCGGCCGAGGAGGCCGAGGTGCACGCCGCCGTCCGCGGCCGCCTCACCGCACGGGGCTCGGCGGGCGCGTAGCCGCCTCGGACCGGGCCGCCTCGGACCGGACTGCCTGGGACCGGACCGCGCGGGGCGGGGCGTAGCGCCAGAAGGCCGGCACCGCCACCGCGGTGCCCAGCGCCGCCAGGACCGCCAGCACCCCGCCGCCGGTGATCGCCCAGCCGGTACCGGCGGCGGCCCCGACCGCGCCGTGCGCCAGCCCCGCCAGCCGCGGCCCGCCCGCGGCGATCACGGTGTCCGTGCCCTGCAGGCGCCCGCGCATCCCGTCGGTGGCCGCGCTCTGCAGGATGGTCTTGCGGAACACGCTCAGCACCACGATCGCCGCGCCGCCGACCGCAAGCAGCACCGCGCCCGCCCGCACCGAGCGGACCAGGCCGAACCCGGCCACCGCCAGCCCCCAGACGCAGACCGCCCCGGTGACCAGGGCGCCGTGCCGCCGCAGCCCGCCGAACCGGCCGACAGCCAGCCCGGCCAGCACCGCGCCCGTGGACAGCGCCGCCGACCAGAGCCCGATCGCCGCCGGCCCGGGGCCCTGCTGCGCCAGCTGCGGGAAGAGTGCCACCGGCATCCCGAAGAACATCGCGGTGAAGTCGGCCAGGTAGGCGGCCAACAGCACCCGCTGCCCGGCCAGGTACCGGAACCCTTCGCCGACCTCCCGCACCAGCCCCCGGGGCGCCACGCCGCCCACGGACGGCCACCCGGCCCGCCACCGGGCCCACAGGCGGCGGGACACCGCGCCAGAGCTCCCCGCACCAGCGCGCGCCACGCCGGGGCTCCCCGCATCGGGGTGGCCCGCGCCGGCCGCGGGCGGCCGTGCGGGCCGGCGGCGTGCCAACAGCAGGCCCCGGGACACTGCACCGGGACTCCCCACCCGGGAGATCCCCGTGCCGGGGTGCTCCGTGCCAGGGTGCTCCGCTCCTCCCGCCGGGGGCAGGGCCGGCAGGCGGCGGGCCAGGAGCAGCGCGGCCACCAGCGCCGCCGCGTCCAGCAGGTAGAGCGGGCCCAGTCCCGTGACGGCCGGCAGCACGCCCGCCAGCAGCGGCCCGCCGATGCCGCCGGCCCAGCCGACCAGGGTTTGCAGCGCGTTGGCCGCCGGCAGCAGCTCGGTGGGCACCAGCCGTGGCGCGATCGCCCCGCGCACCGCGGCGTTGGCGCCGAAGCAGGCCTGCTGGGCGGCGACCAGCGCCAGCAGCAGCACCGGCGACCGCAGTCCGGCCGCGGCCTGCGCCCAGAGCAGCAGCGAGCAGAGCGCGAGCCCGGCGTTGCCGCGCAGCAGCACCCGGCGCCGGTCCACCCGGTCGGCCAACGCGCCGCCGAGGAGCGCGGCGGCCACCATCGGCAGCAGCCCGGCCGTGCTGCCCAGGCCGACCCAGAGCGAGGAGCCGGTGAGCCGGTAGAGCTGCAGCGGCACGGCGAACGCGGTCAGTTGGCCGCCGAGCGCGGTGACCAGCGAGGAGAGGAAGAGCCGCCGGAAGGCGGGCAGCCGCAGCGGGCGGGTGTCGAGCACCCCGGACGCCCCCGCCACCTCAGCCCGCCACCGCGTCACCGGCGGCGACCGCACCGGCGGCCACCACATCGGCCACCACATCGGCCACCGCGCAGGCGATGTTGTCCGGCCCGCCGGCCCGGTTGGCCAGCGTGATCAGCTGCTGCACCGCCTGCTCCGGGTCGGCGATGCTGCTCAGCGCGGTGTGCAGGCGCTGCTCGGGGACCACCGTGCTCAGCCCGTCCGAGCAGAGCAGGTAGCGGTCGCCGGCCCGGGCGGTGTGCAGCGACAGGTCGGGGCGGGCGGCGTCCCCGTCGGGGCCCAGCGCCCGCAGCAGCAGGCTGCGCTGCGGGTGCGAGGCGGCCTCCGCGGCGGTCAGCCGGCCCTCGTCCACCATCGCCTGCACCAGTGTGTGGTCGTGGGTGATCTGGTAGAGCTCGCCGTCCCGCAGCAGGTAGGCGCGCGAGTCGCCGATGTGCACCAGCGCCAGCCGCGAGCCGGTCAGCAGCAGTGCGGTCAGCGTGGTCCCGGTCCGTTCGGGGGCGTCGTCCACCCCGGCCGCCACCGCCTGGGCCAGCGCGTTCAGCAGGTCGCCGGGGCCGAGCCGGGCCGGGTCGAAGCGTCGCAGCGCCGCCACCGCCGCGCCGGCCGCCTCCGGGCCGCCGTAGCCGTCGGCGACCGCGAGCAGGCCGGCGTCGGCGTAGGCGCTGTCCTCGTTGCGGGCCCGGACCAGGCCCCGGTCGGTGCGGGCCGCGTAGCGCAGGCCCAGGCTTTCGGTCATCGTCGTGCTCCCCGTGAGGTGCTCGACGAGCAGGGTGACCAGGTCCTGGCGGGCGGCCGTGTCGGCCAGCACCCCGTCCCAGTAGCCGCGCAGTTCGGCGGCGGCACCGGCCGGGTCCAGCGCGCAGATCCGCTGGATCCGGGCCAGCGGCACCCCGATCCGGCGCAGGTGCGCGACCAGCCGGGCCCGCTCCACCTGGGCCGGGGCGTAGAACCGGTACCCGGAGAGCGGGTCGACCTCGGCCGGGCGCAGCAGGCCCGACTCGTCGTAGAGGCGCAGCGCCTTGGGCGACAGCCCGCAGGCGCGGGCGAACGCCCCGATGGTCAGCCGCTCCACCCGTCCCCCTCGTCCCCTTGCTCGTGCCGGGCGCGGTGCCCGGTGCCGAGGATGCTGGACCTTCCCCCAGGGTCAAGGTCAACGGGGTGGGGCCGGCGGGTCGAGGTCAACGGGCCGGCGTCACCGTCGGGCCGGTACGAACCGTACCGGTATCCCCGGCCGGGCCTGTGCGGCGGCCGCCAGGTCGGTCTCCGGGACCACGCCGAGCACGGGGTAGCCGCCGGTGGTCGGGTGGTCGGCGAGGAAGACCACCGGCTGTCCGTCCGGCGGCACCTGCACCGCGCCCAGCACCATGCCCTCGCTGGCCAGTTCGTCGTGCCGGAGCCGGATCAGCGCGGGCCCCTCGGTGCGCAGCGCGATCCGGTTGCTGGCCTGGGCCACCCGGTAGTGGGCGCGGGCCAGCGCGGCCAGGGTGCCGGGCAGGAACCAGTCGGCGCGCGGTCCGGGCCGCAGCCGCAGCACCAGTTCGGCCGGCGCCTCCGGCAGCGGCACCAGTTCGGCACCCGGGGCCCCCGCCTCGGCACCGGGCGGGCCCGCGGGGCCCACCGGCAGCAGGTCGCCGGCCCGCAGGGGGGTCGGGCCCAGGCCGGTGAGCAGGTCGGCCGAGCGACTGCCGAGCACCGCCGGCACCGCGATGCCACCGCGCACCGCGAGGTAGCAGCGGACCCCGAAGTCGGCCGGTCCGACGTCCAGGCTCGCGCCCGGCGGCAGCCGGACCGGCTCGCCCCAGGGCGCCGGGTGGCCGTCGATCCGCACCCGGGCGGCGGCGCCGGTGACGGCCACCAGCAGCGGGGCGTGCAGCGCGCGGACGGTCAGGCCGCCGAGGGTGGTCTCCAGGGTGGCCGCGCCGGGCGGGTTGCCGACCAGGCGGTTGGCGGCCAGGTGCGCCGGCAGGTCCAGCGCACCGGCCCGGGGCACGCCCTGGTGCGCCACCCCACGGCGGCCCAGGTCCTGCACGGTGGTCAGCGGCCCGGGCCGCACCACGATCAACTCTCCGCCCTCGCTCATCCGGCACCTCCGGTCGGTACGAACCGCACCCGCAGGCCCGGCACCAGCAGCGCGGCGGGCTCCCGCGCGGTGTCCCAGAGCACCAGGTCGGTGCGGCCGAGCAACTGCCAGCCGCCGGGCGAGGGTTGCGGGTACACCCCGGTGTACGGCCCGGCGAGGGCGACCGAGCCGGCCGGCACCGAGGGGCGCGGCGTGGCCCGGCGCGGCACCTCGCGCTCGGGCGGCAGACCGGTCAGGTAGCCGAAGCCGGGCGAGAAGCCGCTGAAGGCCACCCGGTACTCCAGCCCGCTGTGCAGCGCCACCGCCTCGGCGGGCGAGACGCCCCAGTGCTCGGCGACCACGGCCAGGTCCGCGCCGTCGTAGACGACCGGGATCTCCAGCAGCGGCCCGCCCGCCGGCGGGGTGCCGGCCACCCGCCAGCCGGCCACCACCTCGGCGGTCTCGGCGGGGGCGGCCAGCCCGTCCAGCAGCACGGTGCGTGCGGCCGGCACGATCTCGGTCACGGTGCCGAGCCGCCCGTGTTCCCGTTCCGCCAGCAGCCGGGCGTACAGCTCGGCCACCTGGTCGCCGCCGGCCATCTCCAGCAGCAGTGCGTGGTCCCCGACCTGGTGGACCGTCAGCCGGTCACTCGTCAGGCGCTCGTCCGTCTGGCGCTCGTTCGTCAGGTGCTCGTCCATCAGGTGAAGGCCTCCACCCGGATCCCGGCCGAGGCCAGCGCCCCGCGCACCCGCCAGGCCAGCTGCGCCGCCCCGGGCGTGTCCCCGTGCACGCACAGCGAGCGGGCCTCCACCGCCACCGGTTCGCCGCCGATCGCCGTCACCAGTCCGTCCCGGGCCATCCCGACCGCGCGGGCGATCACCGCCTCGGGGTCGTGCACCACCGCGTCCGCGTCCTTGCGCGGCACCAGGGTGCCGGCCCAGGTGTAGGCGCGGTCGGCGAACGCCTCGGTGACCACGGGGAGTCCGACCCCCTCGGCGACCTGGAGCAGCTTGGAGCCCGGCAGGCCCAGGACCGGCAGCGGCCCGTCGCAGACCGCGCCGGCCCGCAGCACCCCGGCGACCACCGCCTCGGCCTGCTCGCTGTCGGCCACCACCTTGTTGTACAGCGCACCGTGCGGTTTGACGTAGCTGACCCGCGAGCCGGCCGCCCGGGCGAACACCTGGAGCGCGCCGATCTGGTAGGCGATCTCGTCGGCCAGTTCGTCCGGTGGCACCTCCATGGCCCGGCGCCCGAAGCCGGCCAGGTCCCGGTACGAGACCTGGGCGCCGATCCGCACCCCGCGCTCGGCGGCCAGCGCGCAGACCCGCCGCATCGTGGAGGGGTCGCCGGCATGGAAGCCGCAGGCGACGTTGGCGCTGGTCACCACCGAGAGCAGTGCCTCGTCGTCGGTCAGCGTCCAGCGTCCGAACCCCTCGCCGAGGTCCGCGTTGAGATCGATCACCGTATCGGCCACGGGCCCGCGCCTCCCAGAGCTTGCTGTGGATGCCTGAGGGGATGGTAGGGCCTCTCCGTCGGACCGGACCGCCCCGCCCACCCCGTTCGGGCGCACGCGTTCGGGTGCGGCGGTGCGCCTGAATAGGATCACCACCATGTCAGACCACCTGTCAGACAACCTGTCCGACCAGCAGATCGAGCACGTGACCGAGATCCTCCGGGAGGCCGCCGCCACCGCGGTCCTGCCCCGGTTCCGGGCGCTCGCCGCGGGCGAGGTGACCGAGAAGAGCCCCGGCGAGCTGGTCACGGTGGCCGACCGGGAGGCCGAGGCGCTGATCACCGCGCGGCTGCGCGCGTTGCTCGACGTCCCCGTGGTGGGGGAGGAGGCCGGCACCGCCGATCCCGGGCTGCTCGCCGCCCTGCGCGAGGCGCCGGTCGCCTGGCTGGTCGACCCGCTGGACGGCACCGCCAACTTCGTCGCCGGCCGGCCGCACTTCGCGGTGATGGCCGCCCTGGTCCGGGCCGGGCGGACGGTCGCCTGCTGGATCCTCCAGCCCGCCACCGGGCGCAGCTACACGGCGCAGCTGGGCGCGGGCGCCTTCCGCGACGGCACCCGGATCCGGCGGGCCCCGGCCCCGGCGGCGCTCGGCGAGCTGCGCGGGGCGGCGCTCACCCGTTTCCTCGACCCGGCCGAGCGGGCCGCCGTCGCCGCGGCGGCCGACCGCTTCGCCGCCCTGGGCAGCGGCACCGGCAGTGCGGGGGTGGACTACCCGGACCTGGTCGAGGGCGGCCTCGACTTCATCCGCTACCAGCGCACCCTGCCCTGGGACCACGCCCCGGGCGCCCTGCTGCTGGCCGAGGCCGGTGGCACGGCCCGCCGTCTGGACGGCACCGCCTACCAGGTGACCGACACCCGCACCGGCCTCCTGGTGGCGGCCGACAGCGCCTGCTGGTCCGCGGTCCGCACCGCCCTGACCGGCGGCTGACCGCGCAGCGGAGGTCGATCCCGGCTCAGTCCGGCGCCAGGTCCTGGCTCAGTCCAGCGCCAGCTGCAGGGTCTCGTCGTGCACCGGCAGCAGGCACGTGTTCTCGCTGCACGCGCCGTACCCGACCACCACGTCGGCCCGGTGGTGGCCGCTCTGCCGGACCGGGACGGTGAAGGTCACCGGTCCGTCCGGGTAGACCGGGATCCGGGTCGGCAGGCCCGCCGGCTGCAGCAGGTGGGTCGGGCGGTCGGCCGTCGGCCCGCCGGTCGCGGCGAGGTCGCCGCGGACGGCGATCCTGGTGGGCACGCCCAGGCCGTCGACGCCCCCGGCCGGGAGGTCGACGCTGTAGACGTGGAAGCCGGGTCGCTGCGGGGCGAAGGTGATCCGCAGTTCGCGCCCGCCGCCCGCCGGGCCCGCCAGCGTGGCGGTCACCGTGACCCCGCCGGCCGCGGCGTGGGCCGTGGGTTCCGCGGTCGGCCCGTCGGCGCAGCCGGCGAGCGCCAGGCCCGCCGCCGCGCCCAGGACGGCGAGCCGCCGACGGGACGGGCTCACAGGCCCGCGCCGGGCGCCCAGCGGGTCAGGAAGGCGCTCACCTGGCTCGGGTCCATGGTCCGGGCGTCGGAGAACGAGCCGTCGTCGGTGGCGGTGCGCACCGTGCCGTCGGGCTGCAGCACGACGAGCGCCGGGATGCCACTGGTGCTCAGGTCGACGTACCGACCGGCGAGGTCGACGTTGTGGTCGAACTGGCCCACGTCGATCGGCACGACCAGGTAGTCCGCCTTGAGCAGCGGCGCGACCTGGGGCGACTGGAACATCTGGTCGAGCGCCCGGCAGTCGGGGCACCAGTTGGCGCCGAAGTCGAGCAGCACCTCGCGGTCGCCCTGCGCGGCGGCGGTCAGCGCGGCGTGGATGTCGGCCTTCGCGTCCCGGGCGGCGTCGGTTCTCGTGGATCAGACGCTGGAGGATAGCGCCTGCGCCCGCTCCAGCCGGCGGATCGCCCGCAGCACCAGCAGCAGCGGCACCGCGCCCACCACCCCGAACGACATGTCGATGCAGCACCAGAACACCGGGATGCCGCGCAGCGGCCCGCAGATCAGCGCGAGCGGCAGGATCGCGGCACACGCCCCGAGCGCCCACTGCACCACCCAGACGTTGCGCACCGGATCGCGCAGCGGGCCCCGGAACATCCCGGCGATCACCAGGTGCGCGAAGGCCAGCCAGTCGGTGCCGTAGGCGAGGAAGGGGTAGCGGTCGCCGGTGTCGGCGAGGGCGGCGCGGACCCGGTCCAGCCAGTGGAGCATCGGCGGCGGGGTGGGCAGCCGGTGGGCCAGCTCGGCGGCCCAGGCGGTCTCGGCGCGCAGCGGGAAGGCGGTCAGCCCGCTGAGCACCAGGCAGACCACGAAGATCCACAGCCAGCGGCGCACGGTCCGCAGCTCCACCGCCGCATCCGGCCGCCCGGCGGCCCCGGATCCCCCGGACCGCCTGGTGACCCGCCCGGCACACACGAGCCCCGACATGACGAACCCCCTCTCGAGCCGGGTCGACACCCGGCAGTCAGACCCTAGTCGCCATTTTGAACGCGTTCAACTCACCTTCCAGTCGCCCGCCGATACCCGGGCGAACCCGAGCGAACACCCCATTTCAGGCCCTGTCGGTCAGTGGCCCTAGGCTTGTCCACCGTGACCGTCATCGCTGATCAGCCCGCCGAGCGCGAGCTCCGCCCGCCCGCCGGCGGCGCCCGCCCCGCGCCCGGCCCGGCCGCCGACGAGGGCCTGGCCCGCCGGCTCAAGGCGCTGGCCTGCACCGCCCCGCTGCACGACCTGGACAACCGCAAGGTGAACCTGGCCGGCGAGTACGGCGGCTACGCGATGGCCGAGGTCGGCCTGGCCGCGATCGACCTGGTCACCCTGAACATGGACTTCGACACCGGGGCCGACCGGGAGCTGGTGCTGGCCCGGCTGCTGCCCCGGGTCACCGCCCAGCACCCCGGGCGCCCGGCCGCCGAGCACCAGCGGGTGGCCCGCTGGGTGTTGGAGTCGCTGATCAACGTCGGCAGCGTCGACCGCGGCTTCCGCGCCGTGTACGGCACCTTCGCCGCCGACGGCGCCTACCTGCGCCGCGACTACGACTTCAAGCTGATCGAGGAGGTGCCGGGCCCGGACGGCGGGGTCTACCTGCGCACCACCGACGAGGCGGTCAACGTCCTGGTCGGCGCCCTGGACACCGACGTCACCTCGGCGCAGATCGCCGCCGAGGTCAAGCTGGAGGTGCTGATCCGCCGCGGCCGGCTGGCCGACGCCCAGCTCGCCGCCGAGCAGGCCCGCTACCGCACCGTCCAGTACGCCGAGACGCTGCGCCGCGCCCTGGAGGCGACCCGGCGCAACGTGCGCGCGGTCGACTGGATGCGCGCCATCCCCGACCTGATCGACGAGGCGCTGGACCACATCGCCGACCGCTACCGGCACGAGAACGCGATCCTCACCAACATCCGCAAGGCCCGCGACGAGGCCGAGGGCGCCGAGCACAAGCGGCAGGCCGCCGAGCTGGTCGACATCGTCAAGGACTGCATCCGCCGGCACACCCAGCTGCAGACCCGGCTGCTGGAGGCCGGCCCGCTGTTCCGCGCCGAGCAGGACCGGCAGGCCTTCGCCGCGCCGACCGCCCGCTCCGGCATCGACCTCTACGGCCAGCTGCTCGCCCCGGTGCTGGAGCTGCCGATAGAGCAGGCGATCCGCCCCACCGACGCGTTCTTCGCCCGCGGCACCGGCCTGCGCACCCCGACCGCGGTCCGGGTCAGCGACCTGGTCGACCTGCTGCTCACCCCGCCG
Organism: Kitasatospora sp. LaBMicrA B282; assembly: GCF_050325825.1. NCBI lineage: Bacteria > Bacillati > Actinomycetota > Actinomycetes > Kitasatosporales > Streptomycetaceae > Kitasatospora > Kitasatospora sp. LaBMicrA B282. Next base: position 3,103 of record NZ_JBNQTI010000204.1, on the reverse strand, counting down.
GTCGAGCGCGAGCACCTGGGCGCCGAGCTGCCCGACCCCGACCTGGTCGCCACCCCCGACGACAGCCGGTTCTCCGAGGCCCAGCTGGAGGCCGCGCTGCAGCTGCTCGACCTGCCCGCCGACGCCCCGCGCCGGCTCTCCGGGCTGCTCGCCGAGGCCCGCGCCCAGGACCCGGAACTGCCCTACCTGGTCGCGCTGCTCGCCGTGCACGCCGCCAGCCCGCCGGTCGGCACCGCCTACCGCCAGGGCGAGGAGCGGCTGCTCTTCGCGGTGGACGACGGCACCGTGCTGCACGACCCGGAGTTCGGCGGCGCCGACCTGATCGTCGGCAGCGCCCTGCTGGACGCGGTCGGCATGGCCGCCGACCGGCAGGACGCGCAGTGATGAACAACCACCAGCACCCAGGAGCGAGCCACGTGACCACCCCTCAGGACGACGCGCCGCGGGAGCGCCCGGTCACCCCCGCGGACGTGGCCGACGCCGCCCGGCTGGTCTCCTTCGGCCTGCAGGCCAAGCTGCTGCCGGCCCGCGACGCCGAGTACGCCGAGCTGGTCCGCCGGCACCGCGAGGACCCGCAGTTCGCCCGGCTGGCCGACGCGGTCGCCGCCGGTCTCGGCCTGGTGGTGCTGGAGGTCTCGGCCCGCGCCGGAATGGCGCTGGCCGCCGCCGAGGACTCGGTCTTCGCGGTGCGGATGGGCGACTACTCGCGCCGCGCCGCCTCCGAGACCGCCGACCGCTTCCTGCACGGCCTGGCCCACCTCGCGGTGGCCGCGCTCGCCTTCCCGCGCCCGGAGGACCTGGCCGACGACGGTTACCTCGGCCGGGTCACCGTCAACGGCGTGGACGCCTTCGTCCGCCAGGCCTGCCGCCGGCTGGAGGAGCGGGCCGAGGAGGCCGGCGACAACACCGACCCGGCCAGCGACGCCCCCGGTCTGGAGGCCGCCTGGCGGGTCTGGACCCGCCGCTCCACCACCGGCGCCACCAAGGACGCGCGCCGGCTGTCCGGCTCCACCATCGGCATCACCGGCAAGGCGGTGGCGTTCCTGGTCGACTCCGGTTTCCTGCAGAAGACCTCCGACGACTCGGGTGGCACCTACCGGACCACCGCCCGCTACCAGCTCCAGGTCCGCGACCTGGCCGCCAGCGCCGCGATGGCCGAGCTGCTCGACCTGGGCGTGGTCCCGGTCGGCGACGGCGCCGCCACCCTGCTGCCGGCCGACCACACCGAGGAACTGGTCGCCGACGCCGGTCTGCCGTTCCACGCGCTCTGACCGTTCCGCCGGACCGCTCCCGCCGGACCGCCGCGCCGGCCCCGCCCCCCGCTCCAGTCCGCCCCGCCCCCGCTCCAGCCCGCCCCCACCCGACCCAGCCGAAAGTCAGTCAGTTCATGTACGAGCTCAACCGGGTCCGCCTCTACTCCATCGGCCCGGCCGGCGCCCGCTACGCCGACACCGTGCTGGACCTGCGCGGCGTGGGCGAGCCGGTGGCCAACCCGGCCCCGCAGCAGCCCGGCCTGTTCGGCGAGGAGCCGGAGGGCCCGCCGCGCCGCCCGGCCCCGGCCGGCGTGCTCTTCCTGGAGAACGGCGGCGGCAAGTCGGTCCTGCTCAAGCTGATCTTCTCGGTGATGCTGCCGGGCCACCGCAACACCCTGGGCGGGGCCAGCTCCGGCGTGCTGCGCAAGTTCCTGCTGGCCGACGACTGCGGGCACGTGGCGCTGGAGTGGCAGCACACGGTCACCGGTGAGCTGATCGTGGTCGGCAAGGTCAGCGAGTGGCGCGGCCGCCAGGTCTCCTCCGACCCGCGCAAGTTCGCCGAGACCTGGTACTCCTTCCGCCCGGGCCCCGGCCTGACCCTGGACGCGCTGCCGGTCGCCGAGCGCGCCACCCTGGGCGACCCCAGCCCGCGCCCGCGCGGCCGGCGCCGCACCATGAAGGGCTTCCGGGACGCGATGACCGAGGCCGGCAAGGCCTACCCGCACCTCGACCTGACCTTCGAGGACGGCCACGAGCGCTGGACCGAGCACCTGGGCGAGCTCGGCCTGGACCCCGAACTCTTCCGCTACCAGCGCGAGATGAACGCCGACGAGGGCGAGGCGGCCGGCCTCTTCGCGGTCAAGCACGACGCCGACTTCACCGACCTGCTGCTGCGCGCGGTCACCGACACCCGGGACACCGACGGCCTGGCCGACCTGGTGCACGGCTTCGCCGCCAAGCTCGGCCGGCGCGCCGAGCTCACCGCCGAACGCGACTTCACCGCCGGCTCGCTGGAGCTGCTGGAGCGGATCGTCTCCGCCACCGCCGCCCGCGAGGGCGTCCGGGAGGTGCACCGCACCGCCGAGCGCCGCACCCGCCGGCTGGCCCAGGCGCTCGCCGCCCGGGCCGGCGCCGAGCGCGGGCGCGCCCAGGACCTGGCCGTCGAGGTGGCCGCCGCGGCCGGCGCGGTCACCGCCGCCGAGGCCGACCGCACCCGCCACTCGCTGATCACCGCCGAGCTGACCCACCGGCACGCCACCCTCTCGCTGGCCGCCGCCACCGCCGAGGCCGCCGGGCTGCGCAAGGAACTGCTGGACGCCCGCACCCTGTACTCCTCCTGGCAGGCCGCCGAGGCCGTGCTGCGCCACCGCGCGGCCGCCGACCGGGCCGCCCGGGTGGCCGCGGCGATCCGCGAGGCCGAGCTGGACGCCGCCCCCGCGCTGGCCGCCCGGGCCCAGGCGGCCGGCGCGCTGGCGCACGCCCTGGAGGCCGCCGCCGGCACCGCCGAGGAGCGTGCCGAGACCGAGGAGGAGCGCGCCGCCGAGATCCAGGCGGACGGCGCCCGGGCCCAGGCCGATGCGGTGGCCGCCGCCACCGCCGGCCAGAAGGCCCGCTCCGAGGCCGACCACCTGCGCCAGCGGCTGACCGAGGTCGAGCAGGAGCTGGCCGCCGCGGTCGCCGCCGGCTGGATCGACACCGCCGGCCCCGACGCCGACTCCGTCACCGACCCGGCCCGCGCCGCGCTGCACGCCGCCGACACCGAGAAGGCCGCCACCGCCGGCCTGGAGCAGGCCCGCGCCGCCGCCGAGCAGGCCACCGCCCGCACCCGCGAGGCCGCCGCCGCCGAGGGC
>NZ_JBNQTI010000203.1:0-12783 GCF_050325825.1 Kitasatospora sp. LaBMicrA B282 | reverse complement strand
CGGGCGGCCCCGCTCTCGGGGCCGCCCGGCGGCGGTTGCGCGTGCGGGTTGCGCGTGCGGGCTGCCGTGGCGGTGGAGCGGCGCGGCGCTCGGGGCGCGGGACTTCCCCAGCCAGGGGCCGGGGTGCCCTACGGATGCACCGGCGGATCACCCACGTACGACCCGGTCCGAGAACGATTCGCCGGCCCACCCACCCCGGGCGCTGCCCGGCCGCCAGGCTGGGCCGCTGCCCGCCGATCCGACGCGAATCGTCGGACAGGCCCGGGCCGTTCCTCAGTCCTGCCGCGGGCCGAGGATGCAGAACTCGTTGCCCTCGGGGTCGGCCAGGACGACCCACGACGCCTCACCCTGGCCGATGTCCACCCGCTTGGCGCCGTGGGCCACCAGGCGGGCCACCTCGGCGTCCTGGTCGTCGGGCCTGAAGTCGAGGTGCAGTCGGCTCTTGGCCGTCTTGCTCTCGGCGATCCGGACGAAGTCCAGCCCCGGCTTGCGATCCGGGGCCGGGCGGATCTCGAACTCGTCGTCGGAGGTGTACACCACGACCCAACCGAGCGCCTCGGCCCACCACTGCCCCAGCGCCGCCGGATCCACCGAGTGGACGATTACCTGCTCCCATTCCAAGGTCATCTGCCGAGCGTAGACCTGACGGAGCCTCGGGACCAGGCTCAGCCGCTGCCAGGACCCGCGAGCAGGGCGGGGACGGCGGTGGTCGGGGTGGTGGCGAGGTGGCGGTTGCCGTAGGCGGGGTGGCCGGTGAGCTCGGGGCCGAACCACGGGGGCGGGGTGAAGGCGGTGGCCGCGGACTCGTCGGGGAACTCCACCTCGACCACCCGGAGGCCGGCGAGCTGACCGCCGTACTCGTCCAGGCTGGCGGTGGTGGCCGGGCCGAGCGGGATCTCGCGGCGGGTCTTGGTCAGGCGGGCGCCCTCGGTGGCCGGCCAGAGGGCGTCGAACTGCTCCGCGGTCAGGGCGACCTCCCACTCGCCGCGCACCAGGCCGTCGCCCCGCTTGACGGTGAGGGTGAACCGGCCGCCCCGGTCGCGCAGCCGGGTCTCGCCGGTGGCGCCGACCACCAGGTAGCCCTGACGGATCGGTTCGGCGGGCGGGCCGGCCGCGGGGACCTCGGCCGTGGGTGTGACCAGGAACTTGCGCTCGATCTCGGTGCCCATGCGGTGTGTTCCTTTCCGGGGGGCTGGTACGACGGCTACGGGGTGACGGTGCCCGCGGGGCGGACCTCCTGGAGCAGGCCGTGGGTGAAGTCGGCGGTGGCGCGGTGCGGGGTGCCGGCCAGGTCGGGGGCGGTGAAGTCGAGCTGCCAGCGAGTGGGGGCGCTGCCCTCGCGCGGGGTGGCGGGCGGGAAGGCGGCGGCGAGGTCGGCGACCACGCAGCTCCAGGGGGTGAGGTCGGCCAGCGTGCGCAGCGCGGGCGGCGGCGCGCCCTCGGCCCGGACCAGCCACTCCTGCCAGGCCGGCCCGCCGCCCGGGCCGAGCAGGACCTCGTACCGCAGCTCGGGCCAGAGCGGCAGCGCCCACTGCTCGGCGGTGCAGGTCAGGTCGCCGATCCGGCGGGTCAGGCGGCGCTCCGGCGGCCCGAGCACCGCGCCGAACCGACGGGCGCCGACCGGGAACCGGGACGAGCGGATCATCGCCTGCCAGCGCTTGTTCGCCTCCCGCTGGTCGGCCCGGGACGCGCCGAGCCGGGCCGCGGCCGCCGCCACCAGGTCGGGCTGGAAGTCGGCCATCCGCCGCAGCAGCACCAGCTGGAACTCGGTGGTGCCGAACCCGTCGATCGCCATCCGGCCACGGTAGCGGGGCGGGTTGCGGGCGGGTACGGCGGGGTGCGGCGAACCCCAGCGGTCCGGGAACCCGTCCGCGACCGCACCCTGCCTCCGACCGCACCCCGCCATCGCCCCCGCGTCAGGAGTGCGCCTGCGCCCCCGCCCCGGCCAGCCGCAGGGTGACCAGCTGGAACGGCCGCAGCGCCAGCTCCACCGTGCCGTCCCGCAGCTCGGGGTGCGCGCCGTCCAGTGGGCGCTCCAACAGGTCGCAGGCGTGCACCGCGGTGACCGGCAGGTCGGTGCGCAGCGTGGTCCGGTTGCGCGCCCCGGTCGCCTCGTAGAGCCGCACCACCAGGTCGCCGCTGCCGTCGTCGGCCAGCTTGACGGCGCTCACCACCACCGCGTCGCCGTCCGTCTCGACCAGCGGGGCGACCGCTCCGGAGCCGGGCATCCGGCGCTCGGGCAGGTTGATCCGGTAGCCCTCGCGGACCGCGTCGGCGATCGTGGCGCCCGGTACCAGGGCGTGCCGGAAGCGGTGCAGGCCCTGGTCGGTGTGCGGGTCGGGGAAGCGCGGGGCGCGCAGCAGCGAGGCCCGGACCGTGGTGGTGGTGCCGCCGTCGCCACCCCGGTCGGTGCTGCGCACGGCGCGGGTCACGTCGTGCCCGTAGGTGGAGGCGGTGACCAGCGCCACGCCCCAGCCGGGTTCGGCGAAGTGCACGAAGCGGTGGTTGCAGGCCTCGAACTTGGCGGCCTCCCAGCTGGTGTTGGTGTGGGTGGCCCGGAACTGGTGGCCGAACTGGGTCTCGGCGGCGTACCGCTCGGTGTGCAGGTCGAGCGGGAAGGCGAGCTTGAGGAACTTCTCCCGCTCGTGCCAGTCGACCTCGGTGTCCAGGTCGAGCCGCTTGGTGCCGGCGGTCAGGGTGAGGGTCTGGGAGACGGTGGAGGCGCCGAACGAGCGGGTCACCCGGACCGCGACCGCCTCCGGCTTGTCGGCCAGCACCACCAGCTCGTCCACGCCGGTCAGGTCGGTGCCGGTGTTGCGGTAGAACTGGTCGACGTCCCAGGCGTCCCACATGTTGGGGAAGTCGGGGTGCAACTGGAGCAGGTTGGCGGCGGCGCCCGGAGCCAGGGTCTCGCGCCGCTCGGCCAGGTCGTACGCCGAGACCACCAGGCCGCGCGCGTCCACCTCGACCCGCAGCAGCCCGTTCGCCAGCACGAACCCGCCGCCGGCCCGGGGCTGCAGCACGCAGTCGCCGACCCGGTCGACCGCCGGCGCCGCCCCACCGGCCGGGACGCCGGCGCGCCGGTGCGGGGCGGCGTTGAAGACCAGCTCCCGCCCGGCCGACCCGTCACCGGCCAGTGCCCGCTGGGCCGCCTCGATGATCCCGGTCAGCTCGGCGGCCACCCGGGCGTAGGTCTGCGCGGCCTCCCGGTGCACCCAGGCGATCGAGGAGCCGGGCAGGATGTCGTGGAACTGGTGCAGCAGCACGGTTTTCCAGAGCCGGTCCAACTCGGCGTACGGGTAGCGGAAGCCGGCCCGCAGCGCCGCGGTGGCGGCCCACAGCTCGGCCTCCCGGAGCAGGTTCTCGCTGGCCCGGTTGCCCTGCTTGGTCTTCGCCTGGCTGGTCAGGGTGGCCCGGTGCAGCTCCAGGTAGAGCTCGCCGACCCAGACCGGCGGGTCGGGGTACTCGGCCTGCGCCTGGGCGAAGAAGTCGGCCGGCTTCTCCCAGCGCACGGTGGCCGAGCCCTCCAGGTCGCGCAGCCGGGCCGCCTTGCCGATCATCTCGCGGGTGGTGCCGCCACCGCCGTCGCCCCAGCCGGTCGGCGCCAGCGAGCGGGTGGCCCGGCCCTTCTCCTTGAAGTTGCGGGCCGCGTGGGCGATCTCGTGGCCCTTCATCGAGCAGTTGTAGGTGTCGATTGGCGGGAAGTGGGTGAAGATCCGGGTGCCGTCGATGCCCTCCCACCAGAAGGTGTGGTGCGGGAAGGAGTTGACCTGGCTCCAGGAGATCTTCTGGGTGAGCAGCCACCTGGACCCGGCCGCCTTGATGATCTGCGGCAGGCCGCCGGTGAACCCGAAGGTGTCGGGCAGCCAGGCCTCCTCGTTCTCCACCCCGAACTCGTCCAGGAAGAACCGCTTGCCGTGCACGAACTGGCGGGCCATCGCCTCGGCTCCGGGCATGTTGGTGTCGGACTCCACCCACATGCCGCCGGCCGGCACGAACCGGCCCTCGGCCACCGCCCGCTTGACCTCGGCGTAGACCTCGGGGCGGTGCTCCTTGATCCAGGCGTACTGCTGGGCCTGCGACATGGTGTAGACGAAGTCCGGCTGGTCGGCCAGCAGCGCGGTCATGTTGGCGGTGGTCCGGGCCACCTTGCGGACCGTCTCGCGCAGCGGCCAGAGCCAGGCGGTGTCGATGTGCGCGTGGCCGACCGCGCTGATCCGGTGCGCGGACGGGACGGCGGGGGCGGCAAGCACCCCGGCCAGCTCGGCCCGGGCGGCGGCCGCGGTGGCACCCACGTCCTGCAGGTCGATGGCGTCCAGCGCGCGCTCCACCGCGCGCAGCAGCTCCCAGCGGCGGGCGCCGTCGGCCGGCAGTTCGGCCATCAGCTCGCCGACCACCTCCAGGTCCAGCACCAGCTCCCAGACGGTCCGGTCGAAGACCGCCAGGTCCATCCGGGCCAGCCGGTACTGCGGCTCGTCGCCCGCCGTCGCCTTGTCGCCCAACTCGGTGGGCAGGAAGGGGTGGTAGTCCATGATCACCGGATTGGAGGCGGCCTCGACGTGCAGCAGCACCCGTTCGCCGCCGACCGCGGGCGCGGCGATCCGGACCCACTGGTTGTTGGGGTTGATCCCCTTCACCGGAGTGCCGTCCGGCCGGTAGACCAGGCCCTCGCACTGGAAGCCGGGCATGTTCCGGTCGAAGCCCAGGTCGAGCAGCGCCTCCACGGTCCGCCCGGCCCAGGCGGCGGGCACCGTCCCCTCGACGGTCAGCCAGGTGGTGCCCCAGGGGGCGCCCCAGCGGTCGCCGACCGCGATCGGGGTGCGCGGGGCGGCCAGGCCCTCGGCGACCGGGACCGGTTCGTCCGGGGCGACCCAGCCGCCGACCGTCAGCGGGACCGACTCCGGGTACACCGCGGGCCGGATGCGCTCGTCGAGCACCCGCCGCAGGCGGGCCTCGACCAGGGTGCGGTCATCGTGCATGGGACTCTCCTCCGCGGAAGGGAAGTTGACGCTTGGTCGGTCGAGTGGCCGCCCGGTCAGGAGCGGCCGAGGTCTTCTACCCTGACGACTTCGGTGATACCGCGGGCGGCCAGGTGTGCGAAGTCCGCCGCGCGATCGGCGAGCAGCGCGGTGGGCCGGGCGCCGTCGGCGGCCAGCCGCATGAAGGCCTCGAAGTAGCCGCCGCCGGGGGCGCAGGTGGACCGCTTGGCCGGGCCGTCCGGCAGGTCGAGCACCAGCGCGGTGCGGCGCGGGCGCGGCGGGCGCCAGTCGGCGCGGGCGGCGGCCAGCGCCCCGGCCAGCGCCCGGCCGGCCGGCTTGACCTGCTGTTCCACCGTCAGCAGGCCGAGGCTGTACTCCAGTTCGGGGAAGTCGGCGAGCGAGCGGGCCACGTCGTGCGAGCACCACCAGGTGATACCCCACAGGTCCGGGCAGTCCAGCGCGGCGGCCACCGTGGTGCGGGTGAAGGCGGCGGCCCGGTCGGCGGCGATCAGCGGGGCCGGCGCGCCGACCTCCTGCAGCCAGACCGGGCGGTGCGCCTCGGTCGCCCAGGCCTTGGCCAGCTCGACCAGGTAGGCGGCGTGCTGCCCGGTGGCCACCGAGTCCGCGCCGTAGCGCTGGGCGGTGCCGTTGAAGACCCAGGAGTGCACCGCGGTGACCGCGCCGAGCCGGGCCGCGTGCGCGGGCGTGAAGGGGTGGTCGTCCTGGTAGAAGGCGGCGTCGTAGGCGGCGTGCAGGTGCAGCCGGCCCGGGGCGCCGCGCTCGCCGGCGGCCAGCAGCCGGGTCAGCCAGGCGGCGGCCTGCTCGGGGGTGATCCGGTCCGGGTCGGGGTGCGGGTCGCCGGCGAACTGGTTGACCTCGTTGCCGACGGTCAGGCCGAGGAAGTTCGGCCGGTCGGCCAGCGCGCTCGCCAGGGCGAACAGGTAGGCGGACTGGGCCGTGACCACCTCGGGGTCGGTGAACAGGTTGCGGCGGTGCCAGGTGGTGGTCCAGGAGGGGACGAAGTCGAAGCTGGACAGGTGGCCCTGCAGCCCGTCCACCGCGACGTCCAGCCCGCGTTCGGCGGCCGCGTCCACCAGCGCGGCCAGCTGGTCCAGGGCGCGCGGGCGGATCAGCGTCCGGTTGGGCTGAAAGAGCGGCCAGAGCGGGAAGACCCGCAGGTGGTCCAGGCCGAGCGCGGCGATCGCGTCCAGGTCGGCCCGCACCGGGTCGAGGTCGAAGTCCAGCCAGTGGTGGAACCAGCCCTGCGAGGGGGTGTAGTTGACGCCGAACCGGGGCGCGGCCGTCGGATCGGTCATGCGGGGTCCTTGAAGGTCACGCGGGGTCCTTGGGTCACGCCGGGTCCTTGCCGGTCACGCAGGGAGTCCGTGTCGGTCACGCGGGGTCCTCCAGTCTGTCGGGCGCCGGTCCGCTCACCCCTTCACCGCGCCCTCGCCGACGCCGCGGAAGAAGTGGCGCTGCAGCGTCACGAAGAGCACGAGCACGGGCAGCAGGGCGATCATCGCGCCGGCCGCGATGGTGCGCGGGTCGGCCGAGAAGGCGCCCTGCAGGTAGGAGAGGCCGACCGTGAGGGTCAGCTTGTCGGGGCTCTGCAGCACCAGCAGCGGCCACAGGAAGTCGTCCCAGGCACCGATGAAGGTGAGGATGGCGATCACCGCCAGGGTGCCCCGGACCGCGGGCAGCGCGACGTGGCGCAGCCGCTGCCAGACCGTGGCGCCGTCGATGACCGCCGCCTCCTCCAGCTCGACCGGGACGGCCAGGAAGGCGTTGCGCATCAGCAGCACGTTCAGTGCGCCGATCATCGAGGGCAGCGCCACCCCGAGCAGCGAGTCGCCGAGGCCGAGCCTGGTCACCGTCTGGTACTGCGAGATGATCGTCACCTCGCCCGGCAGCACCAGGGTGGCGAGGAAGAGCCCGAGCACCAGCCGGCGGCCGCGGAACCGCAGCCGGGCCAGCGCGTAGCCGGCCGCGGTGGCGCCCAGCAGGTTTCCGGCCACGTCGAGCACCGCGACCAGCACCGAGTTGAGCGCGAAGCGGCCGACCGGGATCAGCCGGGCGACCCGGCCGTAGTTGCCCAGGGTCGGGTGCTGCGGCAGCAGGCGCGGGGTGGCGGTGTAGACGTCCTCGGCGGCGCCCTTCAGCGAGGTGGCCAGCTCCCAGAGCATCGGGCCGACGGTGATCGCCAGCACCGCCAGCAGGGTCAGGTAGCGGGCGGCCAGGCCGAGCGGGGTGACCGCGTCGAAGACCGGCGAGCGGCGGCCCAGCCGGCGGGGCGGGCGGCGGACCGGCGCGCCGGGTGCGCGCTCCAGGCGCTGTCGGGTGGCGGTGGTCATCGCTCCGTCCTCCGGTTCCAGCGGGCGAGCACCAGCAGCGGCCCGACGGTCAGCGCGAAGAGCAGCACGCTGAGCGCGGAGGCGTAGCCGATCCGCCCGTCGCTGCCGGCGGCGGCCTGCTGGATCAGCATCACCAGCGAGACGTCCTGCCCACCGACCCCGCCGGTCCGCCCGCCCAGCACGTACAGCTCGGTGAAGACCCGCATCGCGTTGACCGCGACCAGCACCGAGACCAGTGCCATGGTGCCGCGCACCCCGGGCACGGTGACCGACCAGAACCGGCGCACCGCGCCGGCGCCGTCCACCGCGGCCGCCTCGTGCAGCTCGCGGCGGACGTTCCCGAGCGCCGAGAGGTAGAGCACCATGTAGTAGCCGAGGCCCTTCCACACGGTCAGCGTGATGGCGCTGCCCAGCAGCAGCCAGCGGCCGGTCAGGAAGGGCACGGTCTGGTGGAGCAGCCCCAGCTGCCGGCCGAGGCCGTTGACCAGGCCGCGGTCGTCCAGCAGCCACTGCCAGATCAGCGCGACCACCACGGCGGAGGCGATCACCGGGAAGTAGAAGACGGTCCGGAAGAAGCCCATGAACGGCAGCGTGCGGTGCACCAGCAGGGCCAGCAGCAGCGGCAGGAAGGTGAGCAGCGGGACGCAGACCAGCATGAAGATCACCGTGTTGACGACCGCGTCGCGCAGCTGCGGGTCCTGCACGATCAGCGCGTAGTTCCGCAGGCCGACGAAGCGGCCGCCGCTGAGGGTGTGCACGTTGGTGAAGGAGAGCACGCCGGTGTTGAGCGCGGGCCAGAGGTTGAAGACCGCCAGCCAGAGCAGTGCCGGTGCGATCAGCAGCCAGGGGGTGTACCAGCGGTGTGACCTCACCGGGGGCCTCCCGTCACTGGTCCAGCAGTTGGTCGGCCCGGTCCACCGCGTTGTCCAGCGCCTGCTTGCCGCTCTCCTTGCCGGTCATGGCGAGTGCGATCTGCTGGTTGAGGTAGGTGTCCATGGCATCGGTCCAGACCGGCGGGGTGAAGAGCACCGCCTTCTGCATGTCCTGGTAGGCGAAGACCGCGGCGTCGCCCTGCGCGGTGCCGTCGCTCGTGCGGTACGCCGGGTCGTTCGCGGCGGCCGTGGTGCCGGGCAGGTAGCCGGGGGCCAGCTTGACGAAGGCCACCTGGTTCGCGTTGTCGGTGGCGAACTCGGCGAAGGCCAGCGCGAGCGGCAGGTTCTTGCTCTTCGCGGAGACCGACAGGCCCTGCACGTACAGCGGGGGAGTGTCGAGCGCGGGGGAGGCGACGATCTGCGGGACCAGGCCGGGGTTGGTCTGCTGGGTGCTCGCGATGTAGTTGCCGCCGCCGGTGGTCCAGGCCACCACCTGCTTGTTGAACAGCGCCGAGTTGCCCTCGTAGGTGCTGGTCAGCACGTCGGAGGGCAGGTAGCCGGCGGCGTACGCGGCCGTGTACTCGTCCAGCACGGCGGCTGCGGCCGGGGTGCTGAAGGCGAACTTCCTGCCGTCCGAGGTCATCAGCGGGGTGCCGGAGTTGACGATGTCGGAGAGGCCGGGCGGGCGGCTCATCAGGAAGTCCCTGCCGCCGGAGCGGTCGTGCATGGTCTTCGCCTGGGCGAGCAGGTCGGCGAAGGTCCTCGGCAGGTGGTTCGGGTCCAGGCCGTCGCGTTGCAGCATGCCCTTGTTCCACAGGCTGATGTCGGTGCCCAGGTACCAGGGGAAGCCGTAGCCGGCGCTGCCGCCGAGGTCGGCGTAGGTGTAGGCGGCCAGACCGCTGTGCACGTAGTCCTGGCTCAGCGTGGGCACGTTCCGGCTCAGGTCGAGCAGGCCGCCGGCCTTCGCCACCGAGTGGGCGATGTCCGGTGGCAGGTTGACCACGTCGGGCAGGGTGCCGCCGGTGACCTGGCTGCTGACCTTGTCGGCGTAGCCGTCGCCGGGCTGGTCCACCCAGGTGACGGTGGTGCCCGGGTGCTGCGCCTCGAAGTCCTTGATCAGCGCGGTGAAGTAGGGCGTGAACTTGTCGTTCTTCAGGGACCAGGTCTGGAAGGTGATCGCGCCCTTGAGTGGGCCGCCGGTCGCCACGGACTTGTCGCCGGCGCCGGAGCTGCCGCCGCCGACGCCGCAGGCGGTGAGGGTGAGCGACGCGAGGGCCGCGAAGGTGAGGCCTGCCCTGACTCTGCGCATGGAGTTCTCCTGGTACTGCCCGGGCGGTGGGGAGGGGCCGGCCGGGGGTGGTCGCGGGAGGGGTGCTCGTGCTCGGGAGGGTGCTCGGGAGGGGTGCTCGGATTTGGGTGGCGGCCGAGGGCCGCTGCGGTGCGGGTTCGGCCGCCGTGGGACGGGTTTACTAAACCGGTCCAGTTAATGTGTGGGACTATGCTCCTGCCCGGCAGGGGTGTCAAGAGAGGACACGACACGTGGGCAGACCGACCATCGCCGACATCGCCCGTGAGGCGGGGGTCTCCAAGGGCGCGGTGTCCTTCGCGCTCAACGGCCGACCCGGAGTCAGCGAGCAGACCCGGCAACGGATCCTGCAGGTCGCCGCGGAGATGAAGTGGCGCCCGCACAGCGCGGCGCGGGCGCTGGGCGGGGCGCGGGTCGGGGCGCGGGTCGGCACGGTCGGGCTGGTGCTGGCCCGCCCGGCCCGCACGGTCGGGGTGGAGCCGTTCTTCGCCCAGCTGCTCTCCGGGTTGCAGGCCGAGTTCTCCGGCCGCTCGACCGCGCTGCAGCTGCTGATCGTGGAGGACACCGCGGCCGAGATCGAGGTCTACCGCCGCTGGACGTCGGAACACCGGGTGGACGGCTTCGTGCTGGTCGACCTCCAGGTGCGCGACCCGCGGATCGCGGTGCTGGAGGAGCTCGGCATGCCGTGCGTGGTGCTCGGCGGCCCGGGCCGGCACGGCAGCCTGCCCAGCGTCTGGGCCGACGACCGGGCGGCGATGCTGTCGATCGTCGAGTACCTGGCGGCGCTCGGCCACCGGCGGATCGCCCACCTGGCCGGGTTGCCCGCCTTCCAGCACACCCAGCGCCGGATCCGGGCGCTGCGCGACGCGGCCCGGCGGCTCGGCCTGACCGAGGCGCTCTCGGTGCCGACCGACTTCAGCGACGCCGAGGGCGCGGCGGCCACCCGGGCGCTGCTGGCCCGCCGCGAGCGGCCCACCGCGATCGTCTACGACAGCGACGTGATGGCCGTGGCCGGGCTCGGGGTGGCCACCGAGATGGGCGTGCGGGTGCCGGGCGAGCTGTCCATCGTCTCGTTCGACGACTCGGTGCTGGCCCGGATCGTGCACCCGCCGCTGACCGCGCTCTCCCGGGACACCTTCGCGCTCGGCGAGCAGGTGGCCCGCACGTTGCTCGCGGTGCTCGACGACCTGGGCGCGGCCGTCGACCTGAAGACCCCGACCCCGCGGCTGACGGTCCGGGAGAGCACCGCGGTGCCGCGGGGCCGTGGCTCGGTGCCGCGGGGTCGCGGTTCCGTGCCGCAGGGGTGACGATCAGTCAAGAGGGCGAACTCCGGCGCACGGCATTGACGTCCGCGCTAAATCGCTTTAGCGTCCCGGGGCGAAGTGGCCGCTTCACTCCGTCCACCCCACCCCTCGGGAGGAACCATGCCGGGTCGCTTCGCCCGTGCCTGCACCGCCCTGCTGGCCGCCGCCGGCCTCGCCCTCACCGCCGGCCCCGTCGCCGCGCACGCCGACCCCGCCCACCACCACGACGCAACCGCACGCCACGTGGTGGCCTACTACCAGACCCAGTACGACAACGGCAGTTACGTCTCCCCGCTGCCCCTGCAGAACACCGCCACCGACATCGAGCTGGCCGCCTTCCACCTGAACGCCGGCGGCGGCATCACGCTCAACGACGACCCGCCGTCCGCCGCCAAGTACGCGCCGATGTGGCAGGATCTGGCCACCCTCCAGCAGTCCGGCACCCGGGTCGAGGCGATGCTCGGCGGCGCCGCCCAGGGCAGCTACGCCGACCTGCACAACGACTTCGCCACCTACTACGGCCAGTTGCGCGACACCCTGCGCAGCTACCACCTCGACGGCATCGACCTGGACATCGAGGAGACCTTCTCGCTCGCCGACACCGAACACCTGATCACCCAGCTGCGCCAGGACTTCGGCAGTTCCTTCGTGATCACCCTGGCCCCGGTGGCCAGCGACCTGTCCGGCGGCTCCAGCTTCTCCGGCGGCTTCGACTACACCCAGCTGGAGTCGGACCTGGGGAGCCAGATCTCCTGGTACAACACCCAGTTCTACTGCGGCTGGGGCGACCTGAGCAGCACGTCCGCCTACGACGCGGTGATCGCCAACGGCTTCGACCCCTCCCGGGTGGTGGCCGGCACCGTGACCAACGCCGCCAACTGCGACGGCTACCAGGACCCGGCCACCCTGAGCAGCACCCTGGCCGCGCTGGTCGCCGAGTACCCGTCGTTCGCGGGCGTCGCGGGGTGGGAGTACTTCAACGCGGTCCCGGTGAACGGCACCGGCCCGGCGTCCTGGTACGCGGCGGTGCAGCAGGACATGGGGTGACGGCGGGGTGGGGGCGCCGTTGCTGACTTCGTGTCAGGAGTATGGGTCAGATTGGCCGAAAACTGCCCAACTCTGATCGCCGGCAGCCTTGTTCAGACAACTCTCGGCCCCCATTCTTGGATCCGCGCTTGGCATGCACTGCGCAACCCCTGTTCCACTGCACCCACCGCACTCACCGCTCCCAGGCGCACCCCACCCTCCGGGTCCTCGCTCCCACCCCCACAGGAGCCGCCATGAGAAGCAAGTCCCTGCTCTCCCGCGCCGCCATCACACTCGCCGGCGGCGTCGCCGCGTTCGGACTGTTCGCGCCGATCGCCGCCGCCGCCGACAACCCGGTGACCTTCGCCTGCCAGGCGACGCCGCCGATCGGATCCGCGCAGAACTTCAACCTCAGCGCCGGGGTCAACGCCACCGCGCCCGACTCGGTGGCGGCCGGCAGCCAGTTCACCGTCACCCTGGCGCCCGACGCGCTCACCGTGCCGACCACGGTGAGCGGCTACAGCATCCAGTCGATCAGCAACATCCAGCTGACCATCCCGATCCCGGCCAACGCCACCCTCACCGGCGAGTCGCTCTCCGGCGGCTCCGGGATCGACCCCAGCACCGCGAGCGTCAGCGTCAACGGCAACGACCTGGTGGTCACCGTCACCGACTCGGTCGCCGGCGGCAACACCTTCACGCTGCCCGCCCTCACCCTGGACCTGACCGCCGGCGCCTCCGGCAGCACCGTCCAGACCACCCTCGCCGGCACCGGCTACTCCGACCCGGGCCTGACCTTCTCGGCCACCGTCCCGGTCGCCTTCTTCACCGTCAACGTCCCGACCGCGTGCTACCCGGCCACGCCGCAGGTGCTCAGCTCGACGAGCGTGCAGTAGTCAGGTCGTTCGCAGGTGTCGTGCCGCCGGGCCGAGTTTCGTCGGCCCG
>NZ_JBNQTI010000202.1:0-12835 GCF_050325825.1 Kitasatospora sp. LaBMicrA B282 | reverse complement strand
CTGCGGGCAGGATGGCTGGGGCGTGCGGTTTGGTCTCTCCTGATTGGGTGCCTGGCCAGCGGTGCAGGGATGGTGGATCTTGTCCGTACTGGCGGGTCGGCAGCCCTGGTTCGCCGGAGGGCGCTTCGTTGGACGCATCACGGGATGTAGGCCCGGTCTGGACGCAGCACGGGATGTAGGTCTGGCCTAGGTGGCGATAGTCGTTGTGTGTATCAGTTCTCCTTTGCTTTTTAATCCCGTGATTTCGGAGGGCCCCTCCCCCTGCTACGGACGGGGACTGCTGCTCAGCTGACAGCGCTCAGCAGCAGGTCGAGAACCGGCCCGTCGGCTCCAGCCTGGTACGGGCCAGCGTAGGTGTAGCCGAGCCGGTAGTAGAGGCGGCGGGCAGCCTGGTTGCCGGGCATGACGAGCAGGGACACCCAGTCCGGGTCAAGGGCGCGCAGGAGTTCCGCGTGCAGGGCGGTGCCGATTCCGTGACCCTGCCAGCCAGGGCGGACGGCCAGCTCGCAGATCCCGACGAGCTTGGTAGTGCTGCGGGCAGGCTCGGGGATGGAGGGAAGAAGCTGCTCGCCATACCAGTAGGTGGGTGTGGCGGGGAAGCCGTAGCCGAAGCCAGCCATCTCGCCGTCCTGGTAGGCGGCTATGAGGGTGAAACCGGGTCGCTTGGCTGCGTGAGTGGTGATCTGCTGGCGCAGACCGTCCGCATCGAAACCGGCCTCCGCGGTCTCGCGGTCACCCTGGTGGGCGTCGACCCAGATCTCGGTGAGAGTGTCGAGCAGGGGCGCAATGTCACCGGGGCCGTAGCGGCGCAGGGTGGTCTGCGGGCGGGGCTGCTGCTCGGACACGGTGGTCTCCTTGATCGTGGTCATCCCGCGGTGGCGGCGTGGTAGGCGTCGAGCCAGGTAGTGGTGGCGCTGGTGCGGTGGCTGGTGAGGGTGCTGACGAGGTCGCGCAGGGCTCGCTCCAGGCGCTGGGACTGGACGTCGGGCAGGTAGGCGAGGGCGCGATGGCCGGCGTCAGCTGCGGCTTCAGGGTCGGGGCGGGTGCGGTGCAGGTGGTGAAGGGCGATGTCGACTGTGTAGAGGGCGCCGTTGCGGGCGTGGGCGGTGTCGGTGAGAAGAACTGCCTGCTCGGCTCCGGCGGCGGCGCGGTCGTGCTGCCCGAGATCGGCTCGGCAGAGCGATTCGAGGCCGGCGAGTTCGCCGGGGGTGTAGAAGTCGATCCAGGTCGGGTCGGTGTCGGCCGGGCCGGTGGCGTAGAGCTGGTGGGCGCGGACGACGGCGCGGTCGGTGGCGGTCCGGTCACCTTGCAGGGCCCAGCCGCGGGCCTCGCGCATGTGGAGGTCTCGCCCTGGTGGGTGTTGCGGCGCGCGGGGTGGCGCCGGCGGCTGACTCGGTGCCGAGTGGGCCGGCGCCGTCGCTGGGTGATGTCGGAGGAGTTCTCGGCCTGAGCAGCCGGGCCTCTCAACTCACCGCGCTGAGGCGGGGTCGGCCTGTCTTGGGGGGAGGGGTCTGGTAGTCGGGGATGAGGATCGGCGGGACGCCCTCCCTCGCTGCTCGGGCCATTGCAGCCTGGATCTCCAGCTCGGAGTTGTAGCCGGCGATGGCCGGGTGGAGGCGGTAGCGGTACCCCTTGCGAAGGACCAGCCCACGGTCGACGAGCAGGGTCATCCCGCGACTCACCACAGACGGCAGGATCTGCAGTTCCTCCGCGATGTCCTGCTGAGTCAGGGGGACAACGCCACCTGGATCCTGCCGCTCGACCATGACCGACAGCACGTTGGTCGCGGTGGGCGTCAGCTCGAGCCGCCGTAGCAGGCCGAACAGGTCGGTGACCATCAGCATGCCGTCGACTCCTTGTTCTCGCGCCGGACAGCGACCGATCCGACGATGTCTGGGAAGCCGTTCTCCAGCGCGAGAGCGCGGAGCTCGGCCAGGAACGCCTGCTGCTCGTCCCCGTTGCCTTTGTACGCGATGAGGGGGTTGAGCTGCCAGGCCCCGCGGCCGATGTTACGGATGTAGTTCCGAGCGGCAAGGTGCTTCAGAGCGGGACTGACGCTGGAACGAGTGGCACCAATCTCGTCCGCGATCTCCCGCTGGATGGCGTGGCACACTCCGCGCTCGGCCCGGCCGACGATGTTCGACAGTACTGCGCACTGAAGTCGTGTCATCTCACCGGACAGCAACGCCTGTGGCAGCACGTAGCGGGCGAAGTAGCGGCTGAGGAGGGCGTAGCCGTCCGAGCCGAGCACCTCGTGGGCAGCCCGGCGGTAGAACCGCGTGCGAGCTTCGTAGACGCCTGAGGGCAGATCACCCGCGTAGCCCCGCACGATCTCGGCCGCGAGGTCACGGTGGTTCTGGGGGCCCGCCGGCTGCAGCACCCCCTGTTGAGGAGGCCGGGACTCCGTGACGCGTCCTGCGCGAGCCATGACGTGATCCTTTGTTCGTGTTGACGCCACGCTACACGTTCTTCGCAGTGCTGCGAAGGATCCTGCATACCTCTGCGAAGAACGTGTCACAGAGAGCCCGTGTCCAGCCCTCGCGA
Source organism: Kitasatospora sp. LaBMicrA B282 (assembly GCF_050325825.1). Lineage (NCBI taxonomy): Bacteria > Bacillati > Actinomycetota > Actinomycetes > Kitasatosporales > Streptomycetaceae > Kitasatospora > Kitasatospora sp. LaBMicrA B282. The sequence continues at coordinate 10,291 of NZ_JBNQTI010000202.1, read as the reverse complement.
GCAACAAGTCTGATGATCAGTCACTTGGGCATGGCTGGCTGGGGCCGCGCTCAGGGCCCTGATGTTTCGCAATATTGCGAAACATCAGGGCCCAATGTCGGCGCTACGTGACACTAGGACCCGCGAAGTGTCGGCGGGGGCCGACCTTTGATTTTCCAAGTTTGCAGGTCAGGGGCCGGATTCCGCGGAGGCCCTCTTACATATAAAGGTGCTGCCTCGGGGCCTTCCGTTCGTCGTCCTCAGCGGGGCGTCGATCGCGTTGGGTGCTTGGGCAGCAACCGACGCATGGTCACCCCCTGGGTGGGGGCAGGACGGACGGCGGGGACCAAGGAGTTGCAGGGGGCGAGGCGAGGACCATGTTGCCGGGATCGGTGAGGGGTCCTGGCAGGTGGGCCACTACCTGGTGAGGGGTGGGTGGCTGCGCGGGAGGGACGGTCCGCAGTGCGGCTGCGTCAGCGGCGGCGGGAGGGGCCGCCCCCGGTGGCCCGGAGGGGGAGGTGGTGACGACCAGAGGGCCTTGGGCCCGGGCGGAGCTGTCGCCTTGGTGGGTGATGGTGGGGTGTTGCAGCGGGTGGGGTGGGGTGAGGGCGCCTAGCGTGGCGGTGTCCGTTGTGGCGTGTCGGTGTGTGAGGGAGTGACGGGATGTTGCGGGGTCGCGTGGGGATGGCTCTGGGGGCTGGCGGGGTGGTCGTGGCGTTGCTCGGGGTGGCGCCGGCGGCCGACCCGGTTTCGACTGCTCTTCCAGGTGGGCTGCCGACGGGGGTGCCGAGTACGTTGCCGATCCTCACCGCCCCCGAGCCGTACAAGGGGCATCTGACGCTGGTCGAGCAGGATCCGCGGGCGGCCGCGGCCGGGGGGCAGAGCGTGCTGCACGCGACTGCGGTGAACTACGGGCCGGGGAAGGCGGGCGCGTTCACGCTGACGGTCACGCTGCCGGAGGGGGTCACCGCGAAGGGGGACTTCTTCCCCAAGGCCTGCACCGTCTCCACCGATGGGCACACGGTGAACTGCCCGTTCAAGGCCGGGCTGCCGCTGCACCACAACGCCAGTGCGAAGGTGCCGCTGGAGATCGATCCGAAGGCCGTGGCGGGCACGCTGACCGGGCAGCTGAGCCTGAGCAGCCCCGATGACCCGGATGCGACGGGGCACACGACCTCGTTCCCGATCCAGATCACCGGCTGAACGGCTGAACCGCTGCCCGGCCCGGGATGTCCCGGGCCGGGCAGCCGGCATGCTCAGCGGAAGACGTGCACGTAGTCCGCAGCGAAGGTGATCGGGGTGTTGCCCTCCGGGGCGGGGTGGTAGTCGCCGGAGCAGATCGACAGGTTGAGGACCAGGTAGGCCGACCAGTTCGCCCCCACGCCCGTGGTGTCGGAGAAGACCGGCGTGCCGTTGACGTACCAGGTCACCGAGTTCGCCCCGTAGTGGGTGCCGATGGTCACCCACTGCCCGGGCTGCACGTTCGGCACGTTCTCCCAGAACTTCTGGGCGAAGTCGACGTGGTTGGTCAGTTCCAGCAGGTTGGCGTTGTCCGGGTGGTACTCGAAGGAGTCGATCTCGCCCTCACCGGGCGGTGAGCCGGCGCTCTGCCAGGTCCAGAACGCCGGCCAGGCGCCGAGCTGGGAGGGGAGCTGGACCCGGGCCTCGGCGTAGTCGCCGGTCTTCACCATGAACTTCCCCGAGGTGTTCTCGGTGGTGAGCAGGCCGGTCTCCCAGGGAGTGAGGTTCTGGAAGGGGGCCGGCAGGGCGACGGAGACGGTCGGCTTGGCGGTGAAGGTGGCGACCCCGTTGGCCACGGTGACGTTGAGCGGGTTGATCAGGTCAAGCTTGTCGTCCTTCGGGTTGGAGGTGTTGTACGCGTAGGCGCTGCTGTTGGCGTTGTTCCACTTGGTGGTGTCGAGGGGGCCGTTGAACTCGTCGGACCAGACGAGTGACTGCCCGGCGATCGGCGAGCTCGGCGTGGTCTGCGCCGCGCTGACCACGAGTTGTTGGGTGGGGAGGTTGGTCCAGGTGCCGCTCTGGGTCTCGTAGTAGCCGAACACCTGGTAGGTGCCCGCGGGAAAGCTCTCCGAGCCGGTGGTCAGGGTGAAGCCGGTGGGGCAGATCTGGGTACTGCCGAGGCTGCCGGGGAAGTCCAGGTTGTTCCCCTGACGGTCCCGCACGGCGACACCGATGGCCTGGGCCGTGAAACAGACGTTGGAGTGGACGGTGAGCTGAGCGGTGACCGGTGTGTTGGCCGTGGCCGTGGTCGGGGTCAGGCTGTCCTGGGTCACCACCGGAGTCGGGTTCGTGACCACGAGTTGTTGGGTGGGCAGGTTGGTCCAGGTGCCGCTCTGGCTCTCGTAGTAGCCGAATACCTGGTACGTGCCGGCCGGGAAGCTCTCCGAGCCGGTGGTGAGCGTGAAGCCGGTGGGGCAGATCTGGGTACTGCCGAGGCTGCCGGGGAAGTCCAGGTTGTTCCCCTGACTGTCGCGCACGGCAACGCCGATGGCCTGGGCCGTGAAGCAGACGTTGGAGTGCACCTTCAGTTGGGCCGACACCGGCGTGTTCGCGGTAGCCGTGGCCGGGGTCAGACTGTCCTGGGTCACCACCGGAGTCGGGTTGGCGACCACCAGCTGCTGGGTGGGCAGGTTCGTCCACGCACCGGCCTGGTCCTGGAAGAACCCGAAGACCTGGTAGGTGCCGGCGGGGAAGCTCTCGGCGCCGGTGGTCAGGGTGACTCCGGTGGGGCAGATCTGGGTGTTGCTCAGGCTGCCGGGGAAGTCGAGGTTCTTGCCGTTGCTGTCGCGGACGGCGATGCCGAGCGTCTGCACGGTGAAGCAGGCACTCGAATGGACCTTCAGTTGGCCGGTCACCGGGGTGTTGGGCAGCGCCGAGGTGGGGGTCAGGCTGTCTTGCGTGACCTGCGGATCGGCGCGGTGCTCGGCGTGCGCGGGACCGGTGGTCAGCGCGGCCAACAGGGCGAGGGCACCGACGGCGGTTGCGCCGGTGCGGGTCGGGGAGGTGAGAGGAGGCACGGGCAACTCCCGGGACGCCGACGCGCAGCGTCGCCGGGCCGGGGCGGCGGGCTGGAGAGCCGCGACACCGCGGCGCGCGGCGTCCGGGCTCCGCGCTCCTGCCCGTCCCCGATCGGCTGGGGCCACCAGCGGGCAGGCAGGAGGCGGCGTCCCGACGGTCGTCCCGCCAAAAGCGGGCAAAATGGATGCTATCTATCAACATCGGAAGTCGGTCGGTCTGCCACACCGAGCGTCCGGTCGCTGCCCACCCAGCCGGGGGAACGGCGCCCCGGAACCCCGGAAGCAGGTCAGAGGAGCTTGGAGCGGTATTCGGAGGCGACCTGGTAGCCGGCGGCGGTGTAGAGGTTCATGGCCACGGTGTTGCCCTCCCAGACGGTGAAGGTGAGGGCGGTGTCGCCGGCGGCGAGGGTGGCGGCCTCGCCGGCGGCCATGCCGGCTCGACCGAAGCCGTGGCCGCGGTACTCCGGGGCAACGCGGATGCCGTAGCCGTAGGTGACGCCGGGGAGGTGGTCGTGACGGAGCCAGCCGCTGCCGACCGGGCGGCCCTCGTCCTCCAGGACGAGGATGGAGTTGTTCGGGGTCTGCAGGCCCTCCGGGAGCAGCATGGCGAAGTCGGCGTCGGACTTGGCGCGGGCCTGGGCCTCGGTCACGCCGCCGGCTCGGAGGATGTCGGAGATGTAGCCCTCCTGCTCGGTGGCCAGCCACTGCGGGTACTCGTCGGCGGTGAGGCTGCGGCAGGTGAAGTCGGTGCTGGCCACCGGGCTGGTGAGGGCGCGGATGCGGTTCTGAGCGCGCAGCTCGTAGTCGGCGAAGAGTTCGCTCTCGCCCGGAAGTTTGACGCCGATGCGGGTGGCGCCGGCCTCGCGGCAGAAGTTCTCCGCCCAGTCGCGGGCGGCGAGGTCGTGGCCGGCGCCGAGGTGCTCGGGGGCGATCCAGAGGTCGCCGATCAGGCCGATGAGGGTGCCTTCCTCCTCGCGGGTGCCGACCGCGACGAAGCCGGCGTGGTCACCGGAGGTGGTGGTGAGGGCGGCGACGGTCCAGTCGGCGATGCGCTCGCGCTCCTGCTCGCGCAGCCGGCTGACCGCGGCGGCCGGGAAACCGACGGCTGTGCGCTGGTCCGCGCGGCGGTCCTCGTAGGCGGGTTGCCAGGCGGACCGGTCGGTGAGGATGTCGATCTTCGTCATCCGGCCACGATAGGCACCGGAGCCGGTCGACGGGAGGGTGTTTTCGGATCAGGTGTTCGGGGTCCACTGCTTGGAGGGGGAGGTGTTGGGCACCGGCTTGCCGATCAGGGCCAGCGGGACGAAGAAGTTGACCTGCCCGATCGCCAGCGTGAGGGTGGCCAGCGCCTTCTCGTCGTAGTGCTCGGCGACCTCGGCGTAGAGCGCGTCCGGGACCCGCTCCCCCGGCTGCTGGGGCTGGATGACCGCTTCGGTCAGGGCCAGCGCCGCGCGCTCGGCCGGGGTGAAGTACGGGGCCTCGTGCCAGGTGGCCACCGCGGCCAGGCGCTCCTCGGACTCGCCGATCTTGCGGAGCATGGTGGTGTGCAGCGCCACCAGGTAGGTGCTGCCGACCAGTTGGCCCGCCCGCAGCTGGAGCAGGCCGATCGTGGTGCGGGGGACGGAGTGGTTGCCGACCACGCGGTAGAGCCAGGCGCCCGCCTCCTTCAGCTCCGGGATCAGTTCGGCCGGGTCCGACATCCGCGAGCGCAGCAGCGGCTCGGTGCTGGTGCCCGTGGTGCGGGCGGGGGTGGTGCTGGTCGCGGAGGTGGTGTCGGTCGCCATCGGTCTGCTCCTTCAGGGTTCGTGCACCTGACTGTCATGACACTGACGATCCAGCGGGCGGGAGTGTGACGGGTATGCGGTCCGTCGATAAGATGATCTTGATTGAGTGGGCCTGGGGGAGCGGGGGACGGATGTTCGAGCAGCGGTACGAGCGACGGCTGCGGTGGGGGATGGTCGGGCTGGCCGCGGTGTTGTTCGGCTGGATCTTCGTGCTGGGGACCGTGCCGCAGGGACACGCGGAGGTGCGCAACTGGTCGAGCTCGTGGATCGGGCTGGACGTGCTGGAGCTGCTCGGGCTGGTGGGGACCGCGGCGCTGTACCCGCGGCGGCCGGCTTTCCTGGCGCCCGTGGCGGCCGCGACGGCGACCTTGTTCGGGGTGGACGCCTGGTTCGACACCATGACCGCGCTGGCCGGTGCGGACTGGTACCAGGCGTGGGCGTTCGCGGTGGTGGCCGAGGTGCCGCTGACCGTGCTGCTGGCGGCGCTGGCGGTGCGGACGGCGCGGGAGCTGAACCGGAGGGCGTGAGGGGGTCGTTGCCCCCGGGAAGGGCCTTCCCGGGGGCTTGGGGGCTACGGCTTGCGCAGGGTCAGGTAGCCGCGGCGGTGGCGTTCGCCGGGGAGGGGCTGACGGAGGAGGCGGGCGAGTTCTCGGAAGCCGGCCGTGGTGGCGAGCTCGGCGAGGTGGTCGACCGGCCAGCGGTAGGCCGTGGTGACCTTGTGGTCGAAGGCGGTGACCGGGTCGGCCTCGGACTCGAAGAAGCCGAGCAGCAGGTGCCCGCCCGGCGCGAGGGTGCGGCCGAACTCCGCGAGGTGGGACGGGAGTTCCTCGGGCGAGGTGTGGATGACCGAGTACCAGGCGACGATGCCGCCCAGGGCGCCGTCCGGCAGGTCCAGCGCGTGCATCGAGCCGAGGTCGAAGCGGAGCTCCGGGTGCTCCCGGCGGGCGATGTCGAGCAGGGCCGGGGAGAGGTCGACGCCGAAGGTGTCCAGGCCGAGGTCGCGTAGGTGGGCCGTGAGGTACCCCGGGCCGCAGCCGAGGTCGGCCACCGGGGCGTCGGTGGACTCCCGGACCAGGTCGGCGAAGGCGTGCAGGACCGAACGCTCCAGCGGGAGGCCGGCGAGGCTGTCGCGGACGAGGTCGGCGTAGCGGACAGCCACGGCGTCGTAGGCGTCGGCGGTGGTGGTCAGGCGTGAGGGTGGGGTGGGCACGAAGGGCGAGCGTAGGGCATCGGGGGGTGGGCCGAGGGGCCGGCGGGATCGGAGGGTCGGAGGGCCGAAGGGTTCGCCGGGGAGAGCGATGGGTGGGTATGCGTCGGCCGCGCACCGGGGGTCGGTGCGCGGCTGGGGGGCGGTGCGTCAGATGGCGACCAGGTTGGGGCGGCCCGGGCGCGGGGGCTGCTTGCGGTAGAGGGGAGCCGCGATGTCCGGCAGCCGGCCGGCGCGGACGTCCGTCGCGGCCGCGCGGAGGGCGGCTTCCATCTCGCGCTCGGAGGTGTACTTCGCGATGAAGGGGTGCAGGCGGTAGCTGTGGCCCCGGCCCTCACCGCTGCGGATCACGAGGTTGCGGGCGACCAGGAGCTTCATGCCGCGGCTGACCGCGGACTCGAGCATGCCCAGCCGCTCGGCCATGTCGACCTGGCTGTACGCGACGGCGCCGCCGGGTGACTGGAGTTCGGACATGCAGCCCAGCACCGCGATCGCCGTCGGCGTGAGCTGGAGTCGGTGGATCATGCCGAGCACGCCGGATGGGGTGATCTCCATCGGGTCCTCCTCAGCTCTCGCGGGCGAAGTCTTCGGGCCCGATGGTATCGGGGAACTCGCTGGCCAGCTGCTCCGCCCGAACCTGGGCGAGGACACCGTGCTGCTCGTCGCCGTTCCCACGGAAGCAGAGCCGGGGGTTCACGTCGTACTGTGCGCGGACCCGACCGCGCCGGATGTAGTTGAGCTCGCACAGCCGACCGATCGCCGAGCTGACGCTGCTGCGCGCGACGCCGAGCTCCTTGGCCATCTCGACCTGCGTCTGCACCAGGGCGCCGCGGTCCTGGGACCCCATCATGTGCAGCAGCACCGCGACCTCCACCGGACTCAGCCGGTGGGCGACGATGCAGCGGGCCAGGACCTTGGCCATGAACCAGTTGCTGGTCAGCGAGTAGCCCATCGAGCCGGCCATGTCGTGGCTGACCCGGCGGGGACGGAACCTGACGGTCACCTCCTCGACCGGCTGCGTGCCGGTCGAGGCCAGGTCCATCGCCAGCTGCTCGCCGAACTGGTCGAGCATGCTGACCAGTTCGGGCTCGCGGGCCGGTCCGCGGCGGCGCGGGCGGAGCCCGGTCTGGCCGACGGGCTGCCCCACCCTGGAGAGTCCGGCCCGGCTTGCCGCACGCGTCGGAGGGCCGCTTTCGAACGGGCCACTCAGGCGTTCGGCGTTCATGCGACCTCCCAGAGCGATCTTTGACGCCCTGACAGTACAGGATCTTGCAGATAGCTCGAAGTTTTGTTGCGGCGAGTCGCATGTCAGTGCCAATGAAACCGACATGGGGGAATACGGGCCCGGCGGCCGGGAATCGGCCGGTGCACACGGGAGTTTGGTTTGGGTCGGTTTGGGAGGATCCTGGGCGGCGAGAGTTGCAAGTACCTCGAAGATTTGATGGTTTGACGGTCAAAGTTGCCGATACCTCGAAGTTTTGGTTCTGGGCCCTGCCCGTGCTCCCGTGCGCCCCTCCGTGCTGGGGGGCCAACTTGCCGATTTGTGGCGGAAATCTTCGAGGGAGACGCAAGAAGTATCCCGGGATCAGGACATTTCGATTGCGGCAGTTGGTGTGCAGCGGGGGCTGCGCGCTCCCTGGATGGGTCGCACTCCTGGTGTTCGAGGAGGGTGAATCTTCGAGGTATCGGCAAGTTTTGCCTCGAAGTGTCCCCACTCACTGGACACAAGAGGTCTCGAAGTGTCAGCCCAGGAGTGACACTTCGTTTTGCAAATCCGCTGGTCAGGGGCTGTTTTTCGGTCGCGCCCTCTTACTAAAGAGGGCCACCGTGCAGGACCGGTCACTGACAGCCCGGCAGGAGGGGGCGGGAGGGGAGAGAAGGGGTGCTTGGAGGAGGGAGTTTGGCGGTGATTAGGGTGGTTTGGGAGTCGGTCTGCTGGTCGTGGGGAGCGGATCCGGTGGCGGGAGGGCTTGGACAGGAACCGACGCATGGTCACCCCCTGGGTGGGGTGGGTTCGGACGGCGGGGACCAAGGAGTTGCAGGGGGCGAGGTGAGGACCACCTAGCCGGAGGTCGGTGAGGGAGGTGGGCGGGGAGGGCGACCTCCTGATGGGTGGGGTGGGGGGCTGCGCGGGAGGTACGGTCCGCAGTTCGGCTGCGTCAGCTGCGGCGGGAGGGGCCGTCCCGGGCACTGTGGGGCGGCCGCCGACAAGAGGGGGGTTGGGAAAGGGGTGAGGAAGGGGTGGGGTGGGTGGGTGGGTGGGTGGCGGGATGTTGTCCGCGGACAACATCGGAGGGGGAGGGGAGATGTTGTCCGCGGACAACATTGCGGGAGACGGTGGTGGGGATGTTGTCCGCGGACAACATCAGGGATGGCTGCGCGCGAGGAAGTGGGTGACGGCCTGGGCGTAGCCGCGGACGAGAGGGCGGGTGTCGTCGGTGCGCCAGGCGAGCGCCAGTTGGGAGGGGGAGATGTCGGTCACCGGGCGGGTGGTGACATCGCCGCGGGTGAGGAGCGGGATGTTGCCGGTGGCGACGAGGCAGACACCGCGGCCGTCGACCAGGGCCTCATAGGTCTCGTCCGGATTGTGGACCACGGCGCCGATGAGCGGGGCGCGGCCGGCTCGGGCCTCAGGGGCGAGCCAGTAGTCACGGAGGGGACCGGCCGATTCGGGGAGGGCGAGGAAGGGTTCGTCGAGGAGGTCCGCCATGGTGACCGCGGACTGGGCGGCGAGGCGGTGGTGTTCGGGGAAGGCGACGTGGCGGGGTTCCTCCGCCACGACCAGCCAGCCGTAGCGGTGCGGGTCGGGGAGGGGCAGCCAGACGAAGGCGAGGTCGGTGCTCCCGTCCGCCAGGCCCGCGGTCCCGTCCTGCCAGCCGATCTGGCGCAGGTGCAGTTCCGCGGCCGGGAAGAGCTCGGTGAAGCGGGAGCGGATGGCCGGCAGCAAGCCGCCGCGGCCCGGGCTGGTGCTCATGCCGATGACCAGGCGGGCCCGCTCGGCTGCCTTGGCGGCCTCGACGGTGTGCTGGGCGGCATCCCAGGCTGCGAGGACGGTGCGGGCGTGGGGGAGCAGCGCCTGGCCGGCGGTGGTGAGGCGGACCGTCCGGCGGTCACGGAAGAAGAGGTCCACGCCGAGAGCCCGCTCGAGGAGACGGAGTTGCTTGCTGAGGGCCGGCTGGGAGATGAAGAGGCGCTCGGCTGCGCGGGTGAAGTGGAGTTCCTCCGCGACGGCGAGGAAGTAACGCAGGTCCCTGCTGTGGACGTCGATCATGCCTGTTGGCTATCACAGGAGATCTTGGACCTGGGTCGGGTTTCGAGGGGAGGCTGGTGGTCGAAGGCGAACGAGTCGACGGAGGGGTCGAGATGAGCAAGGTGTGGCTGATCACCGGGGCGAACAGCGGTTTCGGGCGGGCCTTCACGGAGGCGGCCGTGGCCGCTGGTGACACGGTGGTGGCAGCCGCGCGGCGGCCGGAGAGCATCGCCGACCTGGTGGCCGCTCACCCGGACCAGGTGGAGGCGGTACGGCTCGACGTCACCGATGTCGCTGCCGGTCGGGCGGTGGTGGATGACGTGGTGGCGCGGCACGGGCGGATCGATGTCCTGGTCAACAACGCCGGCCGGACACACGTCGGGGCAGCGGAGGAGACGACGGACGAGGAGCTGCGGAGCCTCTTCGATGTCCACGTCTTCGGGCCGGCGGCGCTGATCCGGGCGGTGCTGCCACACATGCGGGCGCGGCGGTCGGGCGCGATCGTCCAGCTGAGCAGCATGGGCGGGCAGATGTCGTTCGCCGGCTTCTCGGCGTACAGCGCCACCAAGTTCGCGCTGGAGGGCCTGTCGGAGGCGCTGGTCCAGGAGGTCCGGCCGCTGGGCGTCAAGGTGCTGATCGTCGAGCCGGGCGCGTTCCGGACCGGGCTGATGGGCAACGCGAGCGTGAGCGGGCAGATCGAGGACTACGAGGCCACGGTCGGGGCGACCCGACAGATGATCGCCGGTGGCGACGGGCAGCAGCCGGGTGACCCGGCGAAGGCGGCTGCGGCGGTGATCGCTGCGCTGGAGGCGGAGGAGACGCCGCTGCGGCTGCCGCTGGGGTCGGACTCGGTGGATGCGCTGGTGGAGCACCTGGAGGCGGTGCGCGGCGAGATCGCGGCGTGGGAGAAGACGGCGCGGGGGACGAGCTTCGAGGGGTGAGGGGTGGGGCGTCGATGTTGTCCGCGGACAACATCGGGGATACGGAAGGGGCAGTTCCAGGTGTGTTGTCCGCGGACAACACGACGGGAGAG
>NZ_JBNQTI010000201.1:0-13139 GCF_050325825.1 Kitasatospora sp. LaBMicrA B282 | reverse complement strand
CGGCCGCGCCCAGCGCCGCCGGCTCCGCCGCGCCGAGCGCCCCCGCGCTGCCGCCGGCCGCCAACCCGGCCGCGGGCGTCCCGCCGGAGCTGCTGAACCAGTTCAACGCGCTGGACTGCTCCAACTCGACCCAGCGGATCGACTACCAGAGCGACCCGGCCAAGCCCGCGGTCGCCTGCTCCTACGACAAGGAGCAGGGTCTCTGGAACAAGTTCGCGCTCGGCCCGGTCGCGGTCAACGGCGCCGACGTCTCCAAGGCCAACGCCGGCTACGACACCCAGAACGGCGCGGGCTGGGAGGTGCAGCTGACCTTCAACGGCAAGGGCTCCAGCGCCTTCGCCAGCACCACCGGCCAGCTGGCCGCGCTGCCGCAGCCGCAGAACCAGTTCGCCATCGTGCTGGACGGCAAGGTGGTCTCCCACCCGTACGTGCAGCAGTCGATCACCGGCGGCAACGCGGTGATCTCCGGCAGCTTCACCCAGAGCGACGCCAGCAACCTGGCCAACGTGCTGAGCTTCGGCGCGCTGCCGCTGAGCTTCAACCAGAGCGACATGACCACGGTCACCCCGCAGCTGGGCGGTGACCAGCTGCACGCCGGTCTGCTGGCCGGTGCGATCGGTCTGGCGCTGGTCATCGCGTACTCGCTGATCTACTACCGCGGCCTGGGCCTGGTGTCGATCGCCGGTCTGGTGGTCTCCTCGATCCTGACCTACACGATCATGACCCTGCTGGGCACCGGGATCGGCTTCGCGCTGAACCTACCGGCGGTCTGCGGTGCGATCGTGGCGATCGGCATCACCGCCGACTCCTTCATCGTGTACTTCGAGCGGATCCGCGACGAGGTGCGCGAGGGCGCCCAGCTGCGCCCGGCCGTGCAGCGCGCCTGGCCGCGGGCCCGGCGCACCATCCTGGTCTCCGACTTCGTGTCGTTCCTCTGCGCCGTGGTGCTGTACATCTGCTCGGTCGGCAAGGTGCAGGGCTTCGCGTTCACGCTGGGCCTGACCACGCTGCTCGACGTCGTGGTGATCTTCCTCTTCACCAAGCCGATGATCACCCTGCTGGCGCGCCGGAAGTTCTTCTCCGACGGTCACCCGTGGTCCGGTCTGGACCCGAAGCGTCTGGGCGCCCGCCCGCCGGTGCGCGGCGGCCGCCGTCGCCCCGCCACCTCCGCCGCCGTCAAGGAGGCCTGACGTCGTGTCACGCTTCAGCAATCTCGGCCACCGTCTCTACCAGGGCGAGATCAGCTTCGACTTCGTCAACCGGCGCAAGATCTGGTACAGCATCTCCGCGGTGATCGCCGCGGCGGCGCTCATCGGTCTGACCGTGATCGGCCTGCAGCTGAGCATCGACTTCAAGGGCGGCTCGGTCTACACGGTCAAGAAGCCCGGCCTGTCGATCTCCCAGGCGCAGTCCTCGATCGACAAGGTGATCGGCGACTCGACCCCGCAGGTGCAGGCCACCGGTGACGGCCAGATCCGGATCCAGGTCAGCTCCAACGAGAAGATGCCCTCCACCGAGGTGCAGCAGAAGCTGGCCGCCGACCTCGGCGTCGACCAGAGCGCGATCAACACCCAGGTGGTGGGCCCCAGCTGGGGCAAGCAGATCTCGCAGAAGGCGCTCACCGGTCTGGTCGTCTTCATGATCCTGGTCACCGCCTACCTGGCGATCGCCTTCGAGTGGCGGATGGCGGTGGCGGCCCTGGTCGCCCTGATCCACGACCTGCTGATCACCATCGGCGTCTACGCCCTGGTCGGCTTCCAGGTCTCGCCGGGCACCGTGATCGGCTTCCTGACCATCCTCGGTTACTCGCTCTACGACACGGTCGTCGTCTTCGACACCGTGAAGGAGAACACCAAGGGGATCGAGAAGCAGAACAAGCTCACCTACAGCGAGGCGGCCAACGCGGGCCTCAACCAGACCCTGGTCCGCTCGATCAACACCACCGTGGTGGCCCTGCTGCCGGTGGCGGCGCTGCTCTTCATCGGTGGCGGCCTGCTCGGTGCCGGCACCCTGAACGACATCTCGCTGGCGCTCTTCGTCGGCCTGTCGGCCGGTGCCTACTCCTCGATCTGCGTGGCCACCCCGCTGCTCGCCCAGCTCAAGGAGCAGACCCCGGAGATGCGGGCGCTCGCCAAGCGGGTCGCCCAGCGCCGGTCGGCCGAGGCCAAGGCCGCCAAGGCGGCGGCCGAGGCCCGCGCGGCCGGCGACGACTCCGACGCGGTGGAGGACTCCGCCGACGAGGTCGCCGGTGTCGCGGCCGGTATGGTCGGGCAGCGTAACCAGCCGATCGGCCGGGCCCGCGGCAAGGGCCGTCCGTCCGGCAAGCACTGACCCGAGGGACCGCCTGTGACCGCCGCCGACACCGCCCTGACCGAGCTGCTCACCAGCCGGATCAAGGACGTGCCCGACTACCCGAAGCCCGGGGTGCTGTTCAAGGACATCGCCCCGCTGCTGGCCGACGCCGAGGCCTTCGGCGCGCTCACCCGGGCGCTGGCCGAGCGGGCCACGGCGCTGGGGGCGACCAAGGTGGTCGGGCTGGAGGCGCGCGGCTTCGTGCTGGCGGCGCCGGCGGCCTTCGCGGCCGGGCTCGGCTTCGTGCCGATCCGCAAGAAGGGCAAGCTGCCCGGCGAGGTGTTCGCGCAGTCCTACGACCTGGAGTACGGCTCGGCCACCCTGGAGGTGCAGTGCGACGCCTTCGCGCCCGGTGAGCGGGTGCTGGTGGTGGACGACGTGCTGGCCACCGGCGGCACCATCGCGGCCTCGCTCGACCTGGTGCAGCGCGCCGGGGCCGAGCTGGTCGGGGTGGTGGTGCTGATGGAGCTGGGCTTCCTGTCCGGCCGGGAGCGGCTGCTGCCGCATCTGGGCGGCGCGCCGCTGGAGACCCTGGTCACGGTCTGAGGCGGCCGGGCCGACCCGCTCCGGTTTCACCCGGACGGAGGACCCGCAGACGTACCCGGAGCGGCGATCGCGGACGCGGTCGCCGCTCCCGGCATGTCAGCACCCGGGCGGCGGAACACCTGCGGGTCACGCTCGGTACCATGGGGATTCATCCGGTGCGTACCGAGGAGTGTCCTTGCCCGACGAGGTAGTGCCCACGGCAGCCGCTTCCGGCAGCACGTCGTCCGGCCAGCAGCCGGTCGCCCAGCCGCCGGCCGGCCAGTCGCCCGCGCCCACCGGCCCGTCGCCCGCCCCGGCCGGCGCCTCGCCGGCCCGCTCGGCGTCCGGCTCCTCGCTGGCGCGCGCGGTCGCGCCCGCGCTGCGCCCGGGCTCCTCCTCGGGCGGCATGCGGGCCCGGCTGGCCCGGTTCGGCGGGCAGCGCACGGCGGTGCTCAACCCCGTCCTGGAGCCGCTCTTCCGCACCATCCGGGCCGGTGACCCGAAGGCCGACCCGGCGCTGCTGCGCGACATCGAGCGCGCCTACGCGGTGGCCGAGCGCTGGCACCGTGGCCAGAAGCGCAAGAGCGGCGACCCGTACATCACCCACCCGCTGGCGGTGGCCACCATCCTGGCCGAGCTCGGGATGGACGCCCCGACCCTGATGGCCGGGCTGCTGCACGACACCGTCGAGGACACCGACTACGGCCTGGAGACGCTGCGCCAGGACTTCGGCGACTCGGTCGCCCTGCTGGTGGACGGCGTCACCAAGCTGGACAAGGTCAAGTTCGGCGAGGCGGCGCAGGCCGAAACGGTTCGCAAGATGGTCGTCGCGATGGCCAAGGACCCCCGGGTCCTGGTGATCAAGCTCGCCGACCGGCTGCACAACATGCGCACCATGCGGTACCTCAAGCGGGAGAAGCAGGAGAAGAAGGCCCGCGAGACGCTGGAGATCTACGCCCCGCTGGCGCACCGGCTGGGCATGAACACCATCAAGTGGGAGCTGGAGGACCTGGCCTTCGCCATCCTCTACCCCAAGATGTACGACGAGATCGTCCGGCTGGTGGCCGAGCGCGCGCCCAAGCGGGACGAGTACCTGGCCACCGTGATCGACCAGGTCCAGGCGGACCTGCGCGGGGCCCGGATCTCGGCCTCGGTGACCGGTCGGCCGAAGCACTACTACTCGGTCTACCAGAAGATGATCGTCCGCGGCCGCGACTTCGCCGAGATCTACGACCTGGTGGGCATCCGGGTCCTGGTCGACACGGTACGCGACTGCTACGCGGCGCTCGGCACCATCCACGCGCGGTGGAACCCGGTCCCCGGCCGGTTCAAGGACTACATCGCGATGCCCAAGTTCAACATGTACCAGTCGCTGCACACCACGGTGATCGGTCCCGGCGGCAAGCCGGTCGAGCTGCAGATCCGCACCTTCGACATGCACCGGCGGGCCGAGTACGGCATCGCGGCGCACTGGAAGTACAAGCAGCGCGCGGTGGCCGGTGCCTCCAAGGTGCGCACCGACACCCCGACCCAGGTCCGCAAGGAGGACAAGGCCGGCGCCGTCAACGAGATGGCCTGGCTGCGGCAGCTGCTGGACTGGCAGAAGGAGACCGAGGACCCCAGCGAGTTCCTGGAGTCGCTGCGCTTCGACCTGTCCAACAACGAGGTCTTCGTCTTCACGCCCAAGGGCGACGTCATAGCGCTGCCCGCCGGGGCCACCCCGGTGGACTTCGCCTTCGCGGTGCACACCGAGGTCGGCTACCGGTGCATAGGGGCGCGGGTCAACGGGCGGCTGGTGCCGCTGGAGTCGACCCTGGAGAACGGCGACACGGTCGAGGTCTTCACCTCCAAGGCCGAGGGCGCCGGCCCGTCCCGGGACTGGCTCGGCTTCGTCAAGTCGCCGCGGGCCCGCAACAAGATCAAGGCCTGGTTCTCCAAGGAGCGCCGCGAGGAGGCGATCGAGCAGGGCAAGGAGGCCATCGCCCGCACGATGCGCAAGCAGGGCCTGCCGATCCAGCGGATCCTGACCGGCGACTCGCTGGTCACCCTGGCCCACGAGATGCGCTACCCCGACATCTCCTCGCTCTACGCGGCGATCGGCGAGGGCCACGTCTCGGCGCAGTCGATCGTGCAGAAGCTGGTCCAGGCGCTCGGCGGCGAGGAGGGGGCCACCGAGGAGTTCGCCGAGACCGCCACGGTCCCCACCCACGACAACCGGGCGGCCCGCCGCCGGCGCGCCAAGGGCGACCCCGGGGTGATCGTCAAGGGCGTCGACGACGTCTGGGTCAAGCTCTCCCGCTGCTGCACCCCGGTGCCCGGGGACCCGATCGTCGGCTTCATCACCCGCGGCAACGGCGTCTCGGTGCACCGCGCGGACTGCGTCAACGTGGACTCGCTGACCCAGCAGCCCGAGCGGATGATCGAGGTCGAGTGGGCGCCGACCCAGTCCTCGGTCTTCCTGGTGGCGATCCAGGTGGAGGCGCTGGACCGCTCCCGGCTGCTCTCCGACGTCACCCGGGTGCTCTCCGACCAGCACGTCAACATCCTCTCGGCGGCGGTGCAGACCTCGCGCGACCGGGTGGCGATGAGCCGCTTCACCTTCGAGATGGGCGACCCCAAGCACCTGGGCCACGTGCTCAAGGCGGTGCGCGGGGTGGAGGGCGTCTACGACGTCTACCGGGTGACCTCGGCCCGCAAGTAGTCCCTCCGGGAATCGGACACGTGAGAGGGGCCCCACCGCCGCGGCGGTGGGGCCCCTCTCACGTTCAGCCGATCGGCCGGGTCAGCCGCTGAACTCCTGCAGGCTCTTCAGCGCCTGGTCGAGCAGCGCCTGGCGGCCGGCCAGCTCGCCCTCCAGCTTCTTGGCCTTGGCCTCGTTGCCGGCCGCGCGGGCCTTGTCGAGGTCGGCCTTCAGCTTGTCCACCGCACCCTGCAGCAGCCCGGTCATGCCGGCCGCGCGGGCCTTGGCCTCCGGGTTGGAGCGCTGCCACTCGGCCTCCTCGGCCTCGCGGACGGCCCGCTCGACCGTGTTCAGCCGACCGTCCAGCTTCGGCCGGGCGTCGCGCGGCACGTGACCGATCGCCTCCCAGCGCTCGTTGACCTCGCGCAGCGCGGCCTTGGCCGCCTTCAGGTCGGTGATCGGCAGGATCGCCTCGGCCTCGACCAGCAGGGCTTCCTTGAGCTTCTGGTTCTCGGCGTGCTCGGCGTCGCGCTCGGTGAAGATCGCGGCCCGGGCCTGGAAGAAGACGTCCTGGGCACCGCGGAACCGCGCCCACAGCTCGTCCTCGGCGTCCCGCTGGGCCCGCCCGGCGGCCTTCCACTGCGCCATCAGGTCGCGGTAGCGGGCCGCGGTGTCGCCCCAGTCGGTCGAGTCGGAGAGCGCCTCGGCCTCGGTGACCAGCTGCTCCTTGACCGCCCGGGCCCGGTCCCGCTCGGCGTCGAGCTGGGCGAAGTGCGCCTTGCGGTGCTTGGAGAAGACCGACCGGGCGTGCGAGAACCGGTGCCACAGCTCGTCGTCGCTCTTCCGGTCCAGCCGCGGCAGGCCCTTCCAGGTGTCCACCAGGGCGCGCAGCCGGTCGCCGGCCTCCCGCCACTGGGTGGACTCGGCGAGCTGCTCCGCCTCGGTGACCAGCGCCTCCTTGGCGGTGCGGGTCTCCTCGGCGGCCTTGGCACGGGCCTCCTTGCGGGCCACCTGGCGCGACTCGATCTCGCCGGCCAGGGTGTCCAGCCGGCCGACCAGCGCGGCCAGGTCGCCCACCGCGTGCGCCTCGGTGACCTGCTCGCGCAGGTGGTCCAGGGCGGTCTGGGCGTCCTTGGCGGCCAGGTCGGTCTTGCGGACCCGGTGCTCCAGCAGGCCGATCTCGGCGGACAGGCCCTCGTACTTGCGCTCGAAGTAGGCGAGGGCCTCCTCCGGCGAGCCCGCCTGCCAGGAGCCGACGACGCGTTCGCCCTCGGCCGTCCTCACGTAGACGGTCCCCTGCTCGTCGACACGGCCCCACGGGTCGCTGCTCACAGCGCCTCCTCCACATGACGGGTCGCCCACCGCTCGGCGGTGCGAGCCCGTCGTCCACAGTTGAATGTGCGGCGAACCGATGGTCCGCCGTCCCCGCCCGCCCGATCGGTTCGGCTGCCGAGGGTGACGGCGAGCGGGTCAGGGCACCCTATACAACAGCAACATAGGCGACCAGGCCCGGTGCTGTCCGCATCCGGGCCGGGCCAATTCCCGCGGCGGGGTCGGGTCCCTCTGAAGGATCTTCGTCCCCGCCGCCCGCGGTGGAGCCGGTCAGCTCTTGGCGGTGGTCACGGAGTTGAGCACCACGTTCGCGTTGGGCGCGCCGTCGCCGGGGTTGTTGGCGTCGTTCTCGCCGGCGGCGGCGATGTTGGTCAGCACGTCCATGCCGCCGGTGATCTTGCCGAACGGGGTGTAGTTCGGCGGCAGCGGGGAGTCCTTGTAGACCAGGAAGAACTGGCTGCCGTTGGTGTTCGGGCCGGAGTTGGCCATCGCCACGGTGCCGGCCGGGTAGCTGGCGCCGGTCAGGTTCTCGTCGGTGAACTTGTAGCCGGGGCCGCCCGTGCCGGTGCCGGTCGGGTCGCCGCACTGCAGCACGTAGATGCCCTGGGTGACCAGCCGGTGGCACTTGGTGTGGTCGAAGAAGTTCTGCCCCGCCAGGTAGACGAAGGAGTTGACCGTGTGCGGCGCCTTGGCGGCGTCCAGCTGGAAGGTCACCGCACCGCAGCTGGTGTTCAGCGTCGCGGTGTAGTTCGCCTTGGCGTCGATCGCCATCGTCGGCTCGGCGCTCCACTGCTTGCCGCTCGGCTGGCCCGGGGCCGGGGCGGTGCAGCCCTTGCCCACGAGGGTCGGCGCGGCGGCGCTCGGCTTCTTGGCGTCGGAGGAGAAGGCGCCGCCGGCCCACGCGCCGCCGGCCGCCAGCACCACCACGGCGAGCGCGGCGCCGATCACCGTGTTGCGGCGCTTGGCCTTGGAAGCGGCCTCAACGCGGTTGCGCTGCTGGCGCTCGTACTTCTCCCGGGCGAGCTGCCGCCGCCGCTGTTCCTGGCTGACCACCGGCCGTTACTCCCTCAGTCGCGCTGCGTGGCCGCAGCTGCGTCGATGTGGTGTGGATGTTGTCGGGGGATCATCGCATCCACCGGCCGCCAAGTGTAGGGACCTCGTAGGTAAGGACGCGGTGAACCGGCCCGCCGGGCGCGTATCGGGTTCGCTACCGCGGGCGTACCGCCGGTAGGCTGCACACCGGACTTGTATTTTTCGACGCGCGCTGGTTCGTCCGTGACGGCGCGAGTGCCCGCCGACCCGAAGGACTGCCGTGTTCATCGCCGGATTTCCCGCCGGAGCCTGGGGCACCAACTGCTACCTGGTCGCCCCGGCCGCCGGCGAGGAGTGCGTGATCGTCGATCCCGGTCAGGACGCGGCGGCGGGCGTCGAGGAGATGATCCGCGAGCACCGGCTGAAGCCGGTCGCGGTGGTCCTCACCCACGGGCACATCGACCACGTCGCCTCGGTGATGCCGATCTGCGGCGCCAAGGGCGTGCCGGCCTGGATCCACCCCGAGGACCGGTACATGCTCACCGACCCGGAGAAGGCGCTCGGCCGCTCGCTGGGCGCCCAGCTGATGGGCGAGCTGACCATCGGCGAGCCGGACGACCTGCGCGAGCTGACCGACGGCTCGGTGCTGGAACTGGCCGGCCTGCACCTGACCGTCGACCACGCCCCCGGCCATACCAAGGGGTCGGTGACGTTCCGGACGCCCGCCGCGGAAGAGATCCCGCCGGTTCTCTTCTCGGGCGACCTGCTCTTCGCCGGCTCCATCGGGCGCACGGACCTGCCCGGCGGCGACCACGACGCGATCATGCGTTCGCTGGCCCGGGTGTGCCTGCCCCTCGACGACGCCACCGTGGTCCTGTCCGGCCACGGCACCCAGACCACCATCGGACGCGAGCGCGCCACCAACCCCTACCTCAGGCAAGCGGCGGGGGCGGCTGAGCGCCCCGCGGCCGTTCGACGAGGAATGTGACGGAAGACCAGTTGAGCACCTTCTCCGCCCCCAAGGGCACCTACGACCTGCTGCCGCCCAGCTCCGCGACCTTCCTGGCGGTCCGTCAGGCGCTCTCGGAGCCGCTGCGCCGGGCCGGGTACGGCTACATCGAGACGCCCGTCTTCGAGGACCTCAAGCTCTTCTCCCGCGGCGTCGGCGAGTCCACCGACATCGTCACCAAGGAGATGTTCACCCTCGCCAAGCGCGGCAGCGAGGACCTCGCGCTGCGCCCGGAGGGCACCGCCTCGGTGGTCCGCGCGGTGCTCCAGGGCAACCTGCACAAGCTCGGCAACCTGCCGGTCAAGCTCTGGTACTCGGGCAACTTCTACCGCTACGAGCGCCCGCAGAAGGGCCGCTACCGGCAGTTCTCCCAGGTCGGCGCCGAGGCGCTGGGCGCCGAGGACCCGGCGCTGGACGCCGAGCTGATCATCCTGGCCGACGACGCGTTCCGCGCGCTCGGCCTGCGCGACTACACGCTGCTGCTGAACAGCCTGGGCGACAAGCAGTGCCGCCCGGTCTACCGGACCGCGCTGCAGGACTTCCTGCGCGGCCTGGAGCTGGACGAGGACACCCGCGCCCGGGTCGAGATCAACCCGCTGCGGGTGCTGGACGACAAGCGCGAGTCGGTGCAGGCCCAGCTGACCGGCGCGCCGATGCTGCGCGACTTCCTGTGCGAGGACTGCAAGGCCTACGACGAGCAGGTCCGCGCGCTGCTGACCGCCGCCGGGGTGGCCTTCACCGAGGACCCCAAGCTGGTCCGCGGGCTGGACTACTACACCCGCACCACCTTCGAGTTCGCGCACAACGGTCTGGGCGCGCAGTCCGCGATCGGCGGCGGCGGCCGCTACGACGGGCTCTCCGAGATGCTCGGCGGCCCGGCGCTGCCCTCCGTCGGCTGGGGCCTCGGCGTGGACCGGATCTACCTCGCCCTGGAGGCCGAGGGCATCGTGCTCGACCTGCCCGCCACCACCTCGGTGTACGCGGTCGCGCTCGGCGAGGAGGCCAAGAACGTCCTCTTCGCCAAGGTGACCGAGCTGCGCCGGGCCGGGGTGGCCACCGACCTCGCCTTCGGGGTCAAGGGCATCAAGAACGCCATGAAGTCCGCCGACCGCTCCGGGGCCCGCTTCGCCCTGGTCGCCGGTGACCGCGATCTCGCCGAGGGGGTCGTCCAGCTCAAGGACATGACCACCGGCGAGCAGAGCCCGGTCGCACTCGAAGCACTCGTCACCACCCTGAAGGAGAAGCAGCTGTGATCCGCACGCACGACGCGGGTACCCTCCGGCCGGAGCACGCCGGAGCGACCGTCACCCTGGCCGGCTGGGTCGCCCGGCGCCGCGACCACGGCGGGGTGGCGTTCATCGACCTGCGCGATGCCTCGGGCACCGTGCAGGTCGTGGTCCGCGACCTGGAGTCGGTGCACGGCCTGCGTGCCGAGTACTGCGTCAAGGTGGTCGGCGACGTCCGGGTCCGCCCCGAGGGCAACGAGAACGCGGACATCCCGACCGGTGCGGTCGAGGTCGTGGTGAGCGGGATCGAGGTGCTCTCCGAGGCCGCGCCGCTGCCGTTCCAGGTCGCCGAGTACGAGCCGGGCACGGTCAACGAGGAGGTCCGGCTCCGCTACCGCTACCTGGACCTGCGCCGCGAGGGCCCGGCCAGGGCGCTGCGGCTGCGCTCCAAGGTCAACAACATCATCCGCCGGGTGATGGAGGAGAACGACTTCCTCGACATCGAGACCCCGTACCTGACCCGCTCCACCCCCGAGGGCGCCCGCGACTTCCTGGTCCCGGTCCGCCTCCAGCCGGGCCACTGGTACGCGCTGCCGCAGTCGCCCCAGCTGTTCAAGCAGCTGCTGATGGTGGCCGGCATGGAGCGGTACTACCAGATCGCCCGCTGCTTCCGCGACGAGGACTTCCGCGCCGACCGGCAGCCGGAGTTCACCCAGCTGGACATCGAGGCCTCGTTCGTCGACCAGGAGGACATCCTGGCCCTCGGCGAGAAGCTGATCGCCGCCGTCTGGCGCGAGGTGCACGGCTACGAGATCCCCAACCCGCTGCCGCGCCTGAGCTACGCCGACGCGATGGCCCGCTACGGCTCGGACAAGCCGGACGTGCGCTTCGGCCAGGAGCTCACCGACCTCACCGAGTACTTCAAGGGCACCGACTTCCGGGTCTTCCAGGCCCCGTACGTCGGCGCCGTGGTGATGCCCGGCGGCGCCGGCCAGCCGCGCAAGCAGCTGGACGCGTGGCAGGACTGGGCCAAGGCGCGCGGCGCCAAGGGCCTGGCCTACGTGCTGATCGACGCCGAGACCGGCGAGCTGCGCGGCCCGGTGGCCAAGAACCTCTCCGCGGAGCACCTGGCCGGCCTGGCCGCCGCCGCGGGTGCCAAGAACGGCGACGCGGTCTTCTTCGCGGCCGGCAAGAAGGCCGCCTCGCAGGAGCTGCTCGGCGCCGCCCGCCTGGAGATCGGCCGCCGCTGCGAGCTGATCGACGAGTCCCAGTGGGCCTTCCTCTGGGTCGTGGACTTCCCGATGTTCGAGCCGATCGAGGACGACAAGGGCGAGTTCCAGGGCTGGCACGCGGTGCACCACCCGTTCACCGCGCCCACCGCGGAGTCGCTGGCCACCTTCGACACCGACCCGGGCAGCGCCCTGTCCAACGCCTACGACCTGGTGCTCAACGGCTCGGAGCTGGGCGGCGGTTCGATCCGTATCCACCAGCGCGAGGTGCAGAAGCGGGCGTTCGACGCGATCGGCCTCTCCGAGGAGGAGGCGGCCTCGCAGTTCGGCTTCCTGCTGGACGCCTTCAACTACGGCCCGCCGCCGCACGGTGGCGTCGCCTTCGGCCTGGACCGGATCGTCACGCTGCTCGGCGGCTACGACACCATCCGCGACGTCATCGCCTTCCCGAAGACGTCCACCGGTGGCGACCCGCTGACCGGCGCGCCCACCCCGATCACCCCGGCCCAGCGCCGGGAGGCCGGCGTCGACGCCAAGCCCAAGGACAAGTCGGAGACCCAGCAGGGCTCCTGACCCATCATCACCAGCCCGCCCCGGCCGGCGCGCACGGCAACCGCCCAGCGCGCCGGCCGCGGCGCGTCCACAAGGGAGTGGGCAAATGAAACTGCGGACCCGAGTCGAGCAGCCGGGCGACGCACCCGCGATCAGACGGGTGCACATGGCAGCCTTCCCCGGACCGGAGGAGGCCGACCTGGTCGACGCGCTGCGGGTGGACCCGGCCTGGCTGCCCGGGCTCTCCCTGGTCGCGGTGGACGCCGACGGCCTGGTGCTGGCGCACGCCCTGCTCACCCGGCTGCGGGTGGGTGAGGGCGCCGGCCTGGCGCTGGCCCCGGTCGCGGTGGCGCCCGAGTGGCAGCGCCGCGGGGTCGGCGAGCGGGTGGTGCGGGCCGCGCTGGCGGCCGCCGAGGAGGCGGGGGAGAAGCTGGTGGTGGTGCTCGGCGACCCCGGGTACTACGGGCGGTTCGGGTTCACCCCGGCCTCCCGGCACGGGGTGAGCGGGCCGTTCGAGGTGCCCGAGGGGGTCTTCCAGGTACTGCCGCTGGCCGCCTACGACGGCTCGCCGATCGGGTCCTGCGAGTACCCCGAGCCTTTCGGCGTGGTCACCAGCGGGAGCTGACCGGTCACCGGCGGGAGCCGACGCCCGGGCCGGTGATCCGGAAGGTGCTGGAGTTGCGCACGCCCAGCTGCGCCCGCACCTCCAGGACCGCGGGGGCGGCCACGGTCTCCAACACGGCACGCCCCTCGCCGAGCCGGGTGCTGCGCTGGCCGCGGTAGCGGAAGTAGACGCTGAGCCGGTGCTGCGGCCCGGTCAGCGGCAGGGCGGTCGGGGCGCCCCAGACGATGCGCCGCGCGACGCCGTCCAGCTCCACCACCGGGAAGGTGAGCAGGTGGTGGAAGCCGGCCGCCAGGGGCGAGGGGCGCACCGTGATCCGGAGCTGCTGCGGTGCTGCTGCCATCGTCGGCCTCGGTTCGGATCAAGCGGGTTCGACCCGCTGCGGGTGGACCGCGGTCGATTCTCACCACCGATCTGACGGGGCGTCAACGGATATCGGACACCCCCGCCCGCTCGGCGCCGGTCGACGGCCAGGCCCTGGGGGCCGGCCGCCGCACGGCACCGACGGCAGGGCGCGGCCCGGCCCCGGCGGTGGGATCCTGGGAGCGCCGCCGGCCGCTGCCGGCGACCCGCGGCCGGG
>NZ_JBNQTI010000200.1:0-13183 GCF_050325825.1 Kitasatospora sp. LaBMicrA B282 | reverse complement strand
GACCCGCCTGCCGTCGGCAGGCGGGTCACTGGCACGCGGCCAGGGGCCGCTCCTCCTACGTCCTCGCTACCTCCCCCGCCGCAGCGGGTTGATCACCCCGAACGCCCCGGTCAGCGTCGAGCGGTCGACGAACGACCCGCCCGGCCCGTGCGTGCGGCGGAAGTTCTCCACCAGCCCGCGGAACGACGGGTCCACCTTCGCCCGGTACGCCGCCAGCAGGTTCACCCGCTCCGGCGTGGACAGCTCCTGCTCGGCGCGCAGTTCGTGCGACCGCGCGAGGTGGTACATCCCCTCGACCGTGTAGCCCGCGTCCAGCCAGCCCTGCCAGAGCGCGTCGCGCGCCTCCTCCTGCCCGCTGAAGTACCCCAGCAGCCGCTCCCGGGGCCCCTGCGGCGTCTCGGTCGCCGGCACCGGCTCGGGCCGCAGCGCGACCCGCCGCCCGCACAGGTAGAGCACCGCGACGCCCTTGCGCACACAGAAGTTGAGCGCCTCGCCGGCCTGGTCGACCACCGACTCGCCCTTGTCGTTGAGCGAGGTGTTGCAGAGGATCGGTACCCCGGTCGCCACCCGGAAGGCGTCCAGCGCCCGGTGCAGCAGCGGGTTGGAGTCGGCGGTGACGGTCTGGTGCCGGGCCGAGCCGTCCAGGTGGACGATGGCCGGCACCAACTCCCGTACCTCGGGCCGCACCTGGACCGCCTCCAGCATGTACGGCGAGGGCCGCTCGGAGGCGAACCAGGCACCGGTGTGCTCGGCCATCACCATCGGCGCCACCGGCCGCCACCACTGGCGCCGCTTGTACTCGTTCAGCAGGTCCTTGACCTTGGCCGACCGCGGGTCGCCGAGCAGGCTGCGGTGCCCGAGCGCCCGCGGCCCGAGCTCGGCCCGACCGTCCACCCAGGCGATCACGCTGTCCGAGACGTCGGCGACGAACTGCTGCGGGTCGAACTCGGTGACCGAGGCGATCCACGGCGCGAACTCCGCCAGCGCCTCCTCGACGTCCAGCACCTCGCGCCCGTAGTACGCCGAGTCGATCCGCAGCTCGGCGGCCGGCAGCGTACCCGTCCCGTACAGCCCGAGCAGGCCGAGCCCGATCCCCTGTCCGGAGTCGTTGGCGCACGGCGGGGTGATCAGGCCCTTGAAGCCGAACCGGTCCATCAGCAGCGTGTTGGTGGGGCAGTTGAGCGCGTACCCGCCGGTGGTGGCCAGGTAGGTGTCCTCGGCCCGGATCCCGCCGAGCTCCAGCAGCCGCTCCACGTTGCGGATCGCCACCGCCTCGCAGCAGCGCTGGATCACCTTCATCACCGCGCTGCGCAGGTTGTCCTCACGGCTGAGCGCCGGGTCGAGCTCGGCGTCCGCCAGCTGCGCCTCGGCCTGCGCGACCACCTCGCGGACCAGGTCGTGCGCCTGCTTCCAGGGCTGGGTGGCCGAGCCGCCGAAGAAGGTCAACTCCGCGACCGCGCCCTCGACGTCGAACTCGATGCCGGTGGTGCAGGCCGAGGCGAGCGCCATCAGCGAGCCGGGCTCCAGACCGAAGACGGTCTCGGCGGCGGTGTACAGCGGGCCGGGCGACTCCACCGGCGCGAAGGTCAGCTGCCCGGCCTTCGAGACCGAGCCCGCGTACCAGTACTTGTTGGGCGTGCTCTCCTGCGCGTAGTCCGGCAGCGCGTCGATCGCCAGTCCGATGATCTGCTCCTCGCGGAACAGCCGGCTGTCCCGCAGGATCCCGCTGAACAGGTGCGCCAGGCTGTGCACCGGGAAGTCCTCGGCCCCGGCCGGCTTCGGCACCGGCTCGGTCCGCGGCAGGCCCGGGGTACCCCAGCACGCCGCGACGTCGGCCAGGCTCAGCCCCTCCTCGGCCAGCAGCGCCCCCAGGAACTCGGTCGCCCGCTCCTCGGTGTACAGCGGCCAGAAGTGGTGCTTCTGCCCACTCACCCGCTCCAGCTCCCACACTCGGACCAACGTCACCTCCCGCCCCTCCCGCCGCCACAACGCGACGTTCTGGTCATGGCGCACGGAGAAGACCGCCCCCGGCCCCGGCGGCGTGAGATAGGCGGACAGAAAGTGCTCGGCCACGTTCCCCTCTTTCCACTAGCTGCTGCCAGGACGCGACAACAGCGTCATTGGAGCACGCCCCCGACCAGGCGGTACATACCGAACTGCCGTCTTACGCACACCCCTGGAACCCCGGTTACGCATACGCAGCACGCCCGCCGGCAGCCCCACGACCAGAGTCGAACAACGACCAAGGGCCAGGCCCCCGGACTTCTCCGGTGACCTGGCCCTCATCGTGCGCTGTGGATCTCCATCCCCTGAGCCCCCTGTCGGGTTCGAACCGACGACCCCCGCTTTACAAGCCCCACCCGGATCCTGACGGGGCGTGATCGCTAGTGCCGCGTGGTGCTGTTCCGGCTGGTCAGCGCCGCGCGGCAGGCTCCGTGATCCATCTCTGGACAGCTCCTGCCATCCCGTCCGCTCACGCATCGCTCGCGCATCTGGAGTGCAAGACGCGAAGATGATCAAGCGCTCGCCCCGCAATGCGCTCACCACAGCTGAGTTCGAGGCCGCCACAACAGACCTCAACCAACCGCAGGACCGACGTGTCTGAGGCGTGAGGCATCCTGCCCACCCAGCCGGCTCTCCCTGGCTGGCGCAGCACCCGCTCGCGACAAGGAGGCGGCCGCACGGCGTTACCAGGCCGCGACCGAACCTCATGACCGGAACAGGGCTACCGGCCGCAGCAAGGGCAAATCTGGGAGGTCGGTCCCAGGTCTACCTTGGTGATCCAGTCCCTCCTGGACTCCTCGGTCAGGCGGTCCTGGATGGGCGGATTGCCGCCGATGTACTCGTTGACGACAGTGACGAACTCGGCACGCTGGGTCGGTGTGAGGGCGATGAATCCCTGCAGAACTGCGGCTACCTTGCTGTCCATGCACACGCTCCTTGCTCGCTACTAGAACTTTCCGCAGACACCACAGTCGGATGGGTCCATTGAAGTCGGAGTTAGTTGGCAAGCCGGACATTGACGCCGGAACTTGCGCAACGCGGCACGCATGCCCATGCGGCGTTCCTTCTCTGACACGCCCTTCTCGTTGTCTCTCTCCCGCCGGGCAGTGTCTTCGACGGTCATCTTCTCGAACTGAGTTCGCAACAGATGAAGACTAGGAGGATCTTCGCCCAGTGCGGCGAACCTGGAGGCGAGCGATTCGTTAGCTGTGGCTGAGGCAGCGGAGTAGGACAGCTCCTCCGGCCAACGCTTGACGAGGGACCAGAGGCTCAAGGCAAGTTGTGCCGCCCCGATCACGGACGCGATGACGAGGACGAGGCTCCAGACCTTTCCCTTGCCGAAGGTTCCTACCAATGCTCCGACGAGCAACGGGACAGCGAAGCCGACCCAGGTCAGCAGGTCAGTCTTGTACTTCAGACGGCTGGTCCGCTTCTGAAAGATGTAGCCGGTCCCGTAGGCATGCAGGGCCGCGTCCCAACACTTGCGCCGGTAGTCGTCGATACCTGCCGCCATGTGCCCTTCCCCACCGAACTTCCCGCCCTCCGACGGCAACGGAAGGTCCCCAAGTCACGCGACGCTCGCGGTGCAACTGGAATGACACGACTCAGAAAAGCTTCCGAATTTCCCTAGCGAGGTCCCGGTGAGCGGGACTCAGCCCGCGCTCCTTGCGCCAGCCGACGACTGGATTATACGAGTCCGGCTTGACAAAAGGGCGCTCACGTACGGCCACAGCTCCTGGCGATAGAAGATAGTTCGTCGTCAAGACTGTCGCATTGTGGGCAAGCAGAAAATCAAGGACTCGGAACTGCTTCTCACTACTACGAGACAGCCGACTGAGCGCAGACAGTGGAACGACTTCTGCCGCTCCGGCCTGGATCTGCTTCATCAGACCAATAAGCGCCTGATCGAAACGTGGATCAACTGCGGATGCTACAACCGCATTAGCGCGATTGACGCCCTTGATGGCACTACTTTCCCTGACCTGCACCAACTCGTCAGAACGCGGCAGCATTGGCATAGGACCATGAGGCGATTCATAATTGATCTCACCCTCATGGCTGGCTGCCATGAGATCGGACAATGCCGCCATACATGCCCATGCTCTTGGGTAGCGAACGTCAAGTCCAGCCAAGGGATTGAGACCGATCGGCTGGGCCGGGGCTTCCAGGAGCACGCGAAGAGGAACTGTGGCAGCTTCAGTGATAGCCGCGATATCCCGATTGCCCAGCAGTCCATTCAGGGCATGCAATTCCTCCAGAGAACTGTTGCGGACTACAACGACCACCGCTGCCCTTAGCCACGCAGGAGCATTGATCGGCCTATGCTGCGTCACCTCCTCAAGAAACGGGGTGATAAGAACGTCGAAATATTCGGCCGGCAGGGCAGCAGTTGCCTGAGCGCGGCCCGCAACGTCGCGAGCAACAAGGTCTGCTTTTTCTCTTGAGGCGCCCGCCTTTACCAGCAGCCGAGGTAGCATCTCACTGCAGAAATCGCGCTCGAAGCTAGACTCCGACGATGCGCCATCACTGTCAACAGCGATACTCATGGAGAATGCCCCTCCTTCGGTGCTCAGCCACTAGGCCGCCATGTCAGCGTATCGCTCAGCACCCCGCCAAGTCATTAAAAAACGAAAGCCGGTGCAACCAGCGCCGAGAGGACGAATCACGCAGTGCCCATGACACGGCAACTGGCCACCGCCGACCGCACATGCCCCCGCCCGAGCCAGTGCCAACGACGCATCTCGGCTTCAACCTCTCAGGGGGATACAACAAGCACTCACAGCTCGCTACGGTTGCTCCATGTAGTCGATTGCATACGAGTAGCTGGGGGCAGGCGTGGCTGGAGGCGAGGGTGCGACCTTCGGCGAGTTCATCGCCAAGTTGCGGAGCCGCAAGGGTTGGTACCAGCGCGACCTTGCCGCCGAGGTCGACCGCACTGAGGACTGGGTGTCCGGTGTCGAGCGTGACGTCATCCCGGTGCGGAAGGTCGAGATGCTGTCCCTCCTCGCCCGCGTGCTCGGCACGACGCTGGACGAGCTGCTCACCTACCCGCAACCCGCCGCAGCCACGTCCGCTTCTCCTCGACGCAAGGTCAGCTCGGCTAGGCTGGCGGCCAGTCCGGCTGCCGAGGAGGTTGACGACGAGGTGCGACGCCGCGAACTCATGGCCGCTGCGGCTGCCGCAGTCTTCACCCCCATCATCGTCGGTACTCAGTCTGCCGGTGCCAGTCCGGCCCCCCTGGCGCCGTTAGAGGACATGGTGCTGAACGGGATGGCACCGATCCCCGGACAGCGTGAACCCACTGCCGAGAGCGTCCAAGCCTCGCTCGCAACGGCGCGTCAGGAGTTCCGGGCTGCACACTACGACGCCCTCGGTCAGGCCCTCCCGGGATGGATCGCCGCCGCACAGGGCGTCGGCGCACCGGAGCAGTCGGCCCGCGCGGTGGCTGCGTTCTACAACATCGCGGCTCGGCTGTGCATCAAGCTCGGCGACAACGGCCTGGTCGCCATCACCTCGGACCGTGCCCTGACCGCCGCCCGGGTCAGCGGCGACGGCCTGGTCATCGCCGAGGCCCAGCGGATGGTTTCCAGCACCTGGCGACGCCAAGGGCACTTGAGCCGCGCCACCGACATCGCCGTGCGGGCCGCTCACGAACTCCAGCGCAACGAAAGCATCCCGGAGCCAGCCCGCCTCGCCGCCCAAGGTGCCCTATACGCCACCGCCGCCTACACCGCCGCGAAGCTCGGCGACCGCAGCTACGCGCACTCGCTGATCAGCGAGGCAGCTGACACGGCTCGCGCCGCTGGCGACACCGACGGCATGCAGAGCGTGGCCCTCCACCACCTGTCGGTGTACTACGAACTCGGCGACGCCGGCCAGGCGATCGAGCTGGCCCGGACGATCAACCCGTCCGCACTGCCGACCTCTGAACGGCAGGCGCGCTTCTTCATCGACGTGGCCCGCGCCTACGACCAGTGGGGCAAGCCGGGGCATGCCTACCGTGCGCTGCTGGCTGCCGAGCAGGCCGCTCCGCAGGAGATCCGCCGTAGCTCCGCACGCCAGATCGCGACTGGCCTGCTCAGGCACGACACGACCCTGCCCGGCGTGCGCGACTTCGCCGCCCGCGCAGGCGTCCGACTCGTCTGACCCGTAAGCGGCTTACGGACCCGTAATCACGCTACGGACCTGATCTTCGCCGGAGCCCTTCACTGGGGACACGCACTCCTGTCCCCGCTGACGAGAGCACCCGTATGCCGACGAACAGCTTCTCCTCCCCCGCAGTCTCCAGTCCGCGCCACCGTGCGCCCGACCACGACCGGCTCGACACCTTCCTGACCGCGTCCTGGGCTGCGCTGCACCTTCCCGTGTTCCTGCTACTCGGCCTCGTCATCCACCAGGCCGACGTGCACCCTCAGGCGGCCGTCGCCGCCGCCACCCCTGACCTGCCCGTGAGCTAGGTCAGACGCCTCTTCACTCGCTCGCCCGAGAGGAGACCAGCCATGCACCATGCCCCCGAAATCCCGACGCTCAGTGCTGAATTGGCGCGCATCGATTACCGAACCGCCCCGGAGTACTACTTCGACACCGAGCAGGTCACCGACCCGGTCGTGCTCCACCTGCTCAGCTGCTGCCCGACCGTCTTCGACCTCAAGAAGGCCATGACCGACCTGTTCGCCAGCCGTGACGGCTTCACCCTGCCCACCTCGGAGGGCGTCATCGAGCCCGGCGCCACCATCCGAGGCGAGGTCATCGTCACGGCTGGCGCCGTCATCGCCGAAGGCGCGTTCGTCACCGGCCCCGCACTGATCTGTCCGGGGGCGGTGATCGAGGCCGGCGCCCGGGTGCGCGACAACACCGTCATCGGTCCCGGCTGTCGGGTCGGCTTCGGCGCCGAGGTCACCCGCAGCTTGCTGATCGGCGGCGCCTTCATGAAGCACACCAGCTTCGTCGGCGACTCCGTCCTCGGCCACGGCGTCAACATCGGTGCCTTCGTCTCCACCACCGGCTTGCGGTGCACCTCCGGCCCGGTCACCGAACCGGCCACCGAGGAGGTCAACGCCTACCTCGACGGCCACCGCATCGCCACCGGCCAGACAAAGTTCGGCGCCGTCATCGGCGACGGTGTCGTTGTCCCGGCCGGCACCATACTCCAGCCCGCCACGCTCATCGGCGCGCACACCGTGCTCTACCCCAAGACCCAGGTCGGGGGCTTCTTCCCCGCCGGAAGCCAGGGAAGGTGACCATGAACCAGCAGGCCACGCTGCCGCCCACCACCGACGACCGCGCCATCCGCGTCACTGGCGGCCACCGCCTGGAGGGCACAGTGTCAGTGCAGGGCAGCAAGAACATCGCCCTGCACCTTTACGCCGCCGCCCTCCTGGCCGACGAGCCGCTGACCCTGACCGGCGCCCCGGAGATCCTTGACACCCTGGTCTGCGCGGAGATCCTCAACCACACCGGCACCCCGACCAAGGTCATCGGTGACCGCTTCGAGACCGTCCCAGCCGCCGCCTGGTACCCGGTCATCCCCGACCAACTCGGCCGCCGCATCCGCATCACCGCCGTCATGGCCGCTGCCCTGCTCGCCAGGGCCGGACAGGTCACCTTCCCGCTGCCGGGCGGCGACGCCTTCTGCCATCGCCTGATCGACCGGCACCTCGCCGCAATGGAGGCCGCCGGCGCGACCCTGGCCGTGACTGGCACCCACGTGAAGGCCCGTATCGCCAGCTGGGACTCGGCGCCCTTCACGACCGACGCCGCCACCCGTTCCTGGGGCCCGAGCCTGGGCGCCACGGTCACCGCGATGCTGCTGGCCGCCCGCATCCGCGGCACGTCCACCATCCTCAACCCCAGCGTCGAGCCCGAAGTGATGGTCACGGCCTCGGTTCTCGCGGCCGGAGGGGTCGGCCTCACCTGGGAAGGCACCGCCGCCCTGCACGTCACCGGCACCGACCGCATCACCGGCGGCGCCTTCCAGATCCCGCCCGACCGGCTGGAGGCCGCCACCCTCGTCCTGGCCGCCACGATCACCGGCGGCACCGTCCACCTGGACGGCTTCCCGACCAGCGAGTTCCCCACGGGGTTGGTGGCCGTCTTCGCCGACGCCGGAATCGAGCTGACCTCTGTGAACGGCGGCACGCTCGCCCGCTGCCCGACCGGCCCCCGCGCCGTGCAGATGACCACCGCCCCCCACCCCGGCTTCCCGACCGACATACAGCCTCAGCTGACCGCCTTCCTCACCCAGGCCCCGGGCACCTCACGGATCGGGGAGCGGATCTACACCGAACGCGGCACCCACGTCGGTCCGCTGCGAGCGTTCGGCGCCACCGTCAACGTTGACGGTTCGGTCATCACCGTGCGCGGTCCCGCCGCGCTCATCGCCGCCGACGTGGTCGGGGAGGACATCCGAGCAGTCGCCGCGATGCTGATCGCTGCCCTGGCGGCCGAGGGCACCTCTACGATCCGTGGCATGTACCACCTGCGACGCGGCTACGGCGGCCTGCTGCCCAAACTTGCCTCGCTGGGTACCGGATTGATGATTGATCAGGAGATGTCGTGACCACCTCTTCGTGGAAGCCCGCCGTGCTCGCCGACCTGCGGGAGTGCCTGGAGCTGCTGACCGCCGACGGAACGGTCCCCGGTGGCGTCATCGCTCACGGCACCTTCGACGGCAAGCCAGGCTTCCTGACAGCAGGCATCATCGCCCCGGAGTGCAGCGGAGCCCGCCCCGGCCCGAACACGCTCTACGACGCGGCCTCGCTGACCAAGGTACTGGCTACCTGGCTGCTGATCTTCTTCGGCTGCATCGACATCGACCGCCCGGTTTACACCTTCCTGCCCAGCGTGCCCGCCGAGTCTCCCGGTGGGCAGGTGACCGTACGCCAGGTCCTCGCCCACACCACCGGGCTACGGGCCGATACCCGCTTGGACCAGTACCGCGGACGGAGCGAGGACCTGGCCCAGTTGATCTGCGGCGAGCCGCTGATCGGCGAGCCTGGGGCTAACCACCGCTACATCAACCGCGGCTTCATCCTCGCCGGCCTCCTGCTCGCTCAGGACGCCGGCTACCGCCTCGAGGACCTGGCTACCCAAGCGTGGGCCGCCCTCGAGATGACCAGCACCACTTACGGGCCCATCAGCCGCTCGAACCAAGTCGCCCCGACCGAACAGCGCCTGGCGGGAGCCCCGCGCCTGTGGGGGATCCCGCACGACGACAACGCCGCCCTGCTGGGCGGGGTAGCCGGCCACGCGGGTGTCTTCACCACCGCCGCCGACCTGGCCACCTACGCGGGCACCCTCCTGACCTGTCACCGCGACGGCGCCCGGCTGGGCCGCTGGCTGGCCCAGAGCATGGTCCCGCAGGTCGCGATCGAGCCCGGTCTGGACCGCGGTCTGGCCTGGATCCTTGCCGACGACGGACGGATCGCCTACCACCACGGCTTCACAGGCACCAGCCTCTACCTCGCCCCGCACACCGGCCGGTACCTGGCCATCTGCACCAACGCGGTCTACCACCACCAGAACAACCGCACCCGCCTCGCGCCCCTGCGCGCCCTCGCACTCAAGGCGATCACCGCCGAACCCTAGGGAGGAACCAGCCGTGGCCCCGACCACGCTCGCATCCCTGACCACCCTGCGGCTCGGCGGCCCCGCCGACCGCGTCCTGCCCCTCTCGGACACCGCTCACTGGGCCGACGCCGTCCGAGCCATCCACGGCGCGGCCACGCTCGCTCACGCGGCGGGCGCGGACCTGCACTCGATCAAGGAGATGCTCGGCCACTCCTCGATCGGCATCACGTCGGACACCTACACGACCCTGCTCCCGCAGGTCGATTGGGCGATCGCCGAGGCGGCGGCCAGGCTCGTCCCCCGGGCGAACAGGCCGCAGAAGGGCGCCCAGTCCGCAGACGACGCGAAGCCGCTCAGGCCATCCGCTCACGCATCGCTCACGCAAACGGCCTCGGACGCGAAGTCCGAGGCTGGCGATGAAACCCCCAGAAGGCCAAACCTGCAGGTCATCCGAGGTGGAAACGAGAGCCCCCTGTCGGGTTCGAACCGACGACCCCCGCTTTACAAGAGCGGTGCTCTGGCCAGCTGAGCTAAGGAGGCACGGTGGCCGTCCGCGGCGTTGGGCCACGGCGGCAACCGGGTCGCAGTCTACCGGCAGGGGTGGGTTGTGTGGGGGTGGACGGCCCGGGAGATCGGGGGAGTGTGATCGGACCGGTATCAGGCGAGGTGGGGGCGGGGGCTGACAAGGGCTGGAGGGGCGGGTAGCCTCGGCCGGAGCCGGTTCCTGGGTGGTCTGGACCATCAGCGGAGCCGGTCCGCACGACCCACACCCCCTTTACTCGGATCGTCCGGCACGTTCCTGCCGGTGAAGGAGACCGACACCCATGGCTTCTGTCACGTACGACCAGGCGACCCGCCTCTACCCGGGCGGCACCAAGCCCGCCGTGGACGCGCTGGACCTGCACATCGAGGACGGCGAGTTCCTCGTGCTGGTCGGCCCGTCCGGCTGCGGCAAGTCGACCAGCCTGCGGATGCTGGCCGGTCTGGAGGACGTCAACGGCGGCGCGATCCGGATCGGCGACCGCGACGTCACGCACCTGCCGCCCAAGGACCGGGACATCGCCATGGTGTTCCAGAACTACGCGCTGTACCCGCACATGACCGTCGCCGACAACATGGGCTTCGCGCTCAAGATCGCCGGCGTCAACAAGGCCGAGATCCGCAAGAAGGTCGAGGAGGCCGCGAAGATCCTCGACCTCACCGAGTACCTGGACCGCAAGCCGAAGGCGCTCTCCGGCGGTCAGCGCCAGCGTGTCGCGATGGGGCGCGCGATCGTCCG
Organism: Kitasatospora sp. LaBMicrA B282; assembly: GCF_050325825.1. Classification (NCBI taxonomy): domain Bacteria; kingdom Bacillati; phylum Actinomycetota; class Actinomycetes; order Kitasatosporales; family Streptomycetaceae; genus Kitasatospora; species Kitasatospora sp. LaBMicrA B282. The sequence goes on along the minus strand of NZ_JBNQTI010000200.1, from coordinate 2,331 downwards.
CGAGCCCCAGGTCTTCCTGATGGACGAGCCGCTGTCCAACCTGGACGCCAAGCTCCGCGTCTCCACCCGCACCCAGATCGCCGGCCTGCAGCGCCGGCTGGGGATCACCACGGTCTACGTGACGCACGACCAGACCGAGGCCATGACCATGGGCGACCGGGTCGCGGTGCTGAAGGACGGCCTGCTGCAGCAGGTGGACACCCCGCGCCGGATGTACGACAAGCCCGCCAACGTCTTCGTGGCCGGCTTCATCGGCTCGCCCGCGATGAACCTGATCGAGGTACCGCTGGTGGACGGCGGGGTGAAGTTCGGCGGCTCGGTGATCAACATCGACCGTGCGGAGCTGGCCGGGACCAAGCTCGACAAGACGGTGACCGTGGGCATCCGGCCGGAGCACTTCGAGATCGTCCCGCAGGGCGGCATCGAGGGCGTGGCCGTGACGGTCAACGTGGTCGAGGAGCTCGGCGCGGACGGCTTCGTGTACGGCACCACCCAGGTCGGCGGCCAGGACACCGACCTCGTGGTGCGGGTCAACGGCCGGCAGATCCCGCAGAAGGGCGAGACCATCCACGTGGTCCCGACCGGCGGCGAGACCCACGTCTTCTCCACCAGCACGGGCGAGCGCCTCGGCAACTGATCCCGACCCCGCGCCCGGCGCCCGCAGGCGCACACAGGCACGGATGACGCGGCCCCGTCGGACACCCGTCCGGCGGGGCCGCGGCACGTCATCACTCATCCGTGTGACGGAGTGTCCGCGGAGTCTCACACGGCGCTACCCTCACTGGCGTGAAGCAGCTCGTTCGCCGCATCGGCCAGACCATCGCCCTGACCCTGCCCGTGATCCTGGTGACCACCGGCACCCTCGCCGTGACCAGGGTGGCCTGGGCGCCGCCGACCAACGACGACAAGCAGGTGGTCGCGGCCACCACCGATGCAGGGGTCGGCATCGGACGCACCAGCACCACCGGCACGACCGGGCCCGACGGCACCGGTGCGGCCGCCGTGCAGCCCGGCCAGGCCCCGCAGGACGCCCTGCGCACCGACCTGATGGCCGAGTTGCGCCAGCACGGTGCCGGCGCCGCGCTGGACCTGCTGCAGCGCACCATGACGGCGCAGCCCACGCTGACCCCGTACTGCACCACGCTGGCCAAGGAGTTGGGCCAGGCCACGCTGAAGCTGTACCAGGGCGACGTGCAGCGCGCCCGGTCCTTCGCCCGCCCGGTCTGCGACGGCTCGTTCGCGGCGGGCATCGCCGGCTGACGCGCCACGACGCACCGCGGCGGGCACCTCGCCACGCAGCGCGCCGCGGGGCCCGCTCCGAACACGAGCCGGCCCCGCGGCCTATCCTGCTCCCCATGACCGGGTTCGACGTCTCCTCCCCCGCCGCTTCCTCCGCCACTGTGCCGCTCGACGCCCCGGCCACCGCGCCCGTGGTGACCCAGGCCGTGATCCTCGCCGGTGGCCAGGGCTCGCGCCTGCGCCCGTACACCGACGACCGGCCCAAGCCGCTGGTCGAGATCCCCGGCACCGGCGTGCCCATCGTCGGCCACCAACTCGCCTGGCTGGCGGCCGAAGGCGTGACGGATGTGGTGATCTCCTGCGGCCATCTGGCCGACGTGTTGCAGGAGTGGCTGGACCAGGCCGACCTCCCGCTCGCGGTGAGCACCGTGGTCGAGGCCGAACCGCTGGGCCGCGGCGGCGGGTTGAAGTTCGCCGCGAAGGCGCTGCCGCGGCCGCAGGAGGCCTGGTACGCCACCAACGGGGACATCTGGACCCGGTTCAGCCTGCGCGAGATGGCCGCCTTCCACCGGGAGCGGGACGCGCTGGCCACCCTGGCGCTGGCCCGGCCGCGGATCCCGTGGGGTGCGGTGGAGACCGACCAGTTCGGCAACGTGCTGGACTTCATCGAGGCGCCGCCGTCGCCCTTCCTGATCAACGCTGGGCTCTACGTCTTCGCCCCCGGCTTCGCCGAGCTGCTGCCGGACGTGGGCGACCACGAGCGCACCACCTTCCCCCAACTCGCCCGCGCCAAGCGGCTGGCGGGCTACCAGCTGCCGCAGGGCGTGTACTGGCGGGCGATCGACACGGCGAAGGACCTGAGCGAGGCGGCCAAGGAGTTGGCGGCTTTTCAGCAGAACTGACGATCACAGCAGGGGACATCGCTCTCGCTGATCGTCAGCCGCCGGGATAACCAGTGGCGGCGCCGGCAGCACCGGTGGAGCCGCCGCAAACACCGGTGGAGCCGCGAAACACCGGTGGCCGCCTCCCGGAGCGCAACTCCGGGAGGCGGCCACACCGCACCTCCACAACCTCCTCGGATCACACCATCGG
>NZ_JBNQTI010000199.1:0-13328 GCF_050325825.1 Kitasatospora sp. LaBMicrA B282 | reverse complement strand
GGCGGCGCCGAGCGGTTCGACGCCGCGCTGGCGGCGCACGCCGCGGCGCTGCGCGGCGGCGCGCTGGCCGCGCTGCGGCTGGCCCAGCTCGACTACCGGGTGACCTCCTGGCAGGGCGACACGGTGGACGCCGACCTGAGCTACCGGCTGGCCGGCTTCGACGACTACCCGGCCGTGCTGAAGCGCCGGCTGACCGTCGCGGGCGGGGTGGTGACCGGCGAGGGCGCGGCGCCCGGCAGCGCCGCCGCGCCCTGGGACCCGGGCGACCCCACGCCGGTGCGCGGGACGCACTGCCTGGTGCTCGGGCCCGCCCCGCAGGCCGAGCTGACGGCGCTGGCCGGGCTCGGCGACCGGGCGGTGCCGGCGGTGAGCGCGGTCTGGGGCACCGGCTGGGCCGGCCGCCTGCTGCTCCAGTTGCCGAGCACCGAGGCCCAGTTCACCCGGCTGCTGGGGGTGGACCCGAGCAGCTACTCCGACATAGCCGCGGTCACCGTCGCCGCGCCCGGTGCCCCGGTGCGCACCCCGGCCGACCGGGTGCTGGTCAACCCCGACGCCTTCCACCAGCTCAGCGACTTCGGCAAGCACGTGGTGATCACCCACGAGTGCACCCACGTGGCCACCCGGGCCGACACCCACCCGTGGACCCCGCTCTGGCTCTCCGAGGGCGTCGCCGACTACACCGGGTACCTGGACACCGGTCACACCGCCCGGCAGATCGCCCCCGAGCTCACCCAGGACGTGGCGGCCGGCAAGCTGCCCACCGCGCTGCCCACCGACGCCGACTTCGCCTCCGGCTCGACCGGCATCGCGCAGGCCTACGAGCTCTCCTGGTTGGCCTGCAACCTGATCGCCACCGAGCACGGGCAGCAGGCCCTGGTCGGGGTCTACCGGGCGGTGGGGGCGGCCGGGCCGGGCGGCGGCCGGGACCAGCAGCTGGACCGGATCCTCACCGAGCACCTGGGCTACGGGCTGGCCGAGTTCACCAGGCGGTGGATCGCCGAGGTGCTCCGCCAGGTCGGCCCGGACAACTGAGCCGGGCCGGGCAACTGAGCCGGCCCCGACAACCGAGCCGGCCCCGACAACCCGGTCGGATCGGCCGCGGAGCGGGTCAGCCCCGCTCGATGTCGTCGAGCAGGTCCTGCTCGTAGGCGATCCCCGGCCGCACCGGGTACTTCTGCTCCGCCGGCTGCTCCTCGGCCGCCGCCAGGGCCGGCTCGGCGACCGCCGGCAGCGGGCCGCGGGTGGAGCGCCACAGCCGGCGGCAGGAGATGATCGTGGCGGCCAGCAGCACCAGGTTCCGGCTGGTCAGCACGGTGACGCCCCACGGCAGGCTGTTGACCACCTGGCCGAAGTTCATCGGGAACTCCAGCGTGGTGAGCATCGTCGCCACCAGGATCAGCACCGCCACCGGGCGCTGGCTGCTGCCGCGCACGGTCAGGCAGACCGCCGCCAGGCCGACCAGCCAGACCAGGTACTGCGGGCTGATCACCCGGCTGGTCACCGTGAAGATCAGCAGGGTGGCCAGCGCCGCGTCGTAGAGCGTGGAGGGCTGCCAGCGCCGGGCCCGCAGCCGCCAGTAGAGCAGCCAGCAGAAGCCCGCCACGGTGGCACCCATGACGACCTTGGAGATCACCTGGACCCACGGGCCGAGGAACTCCACCGACCCGTAGTTCATCGTCACCGAGCCGTTCCACCAGCCGAACATCTTGGCGAAGTGCAGCGGCAGCGCGCCCAGCGACTCCACCTCGATGCCGCGGTCGGCCTGGAAGGTGAGGAACTGGAAGGCACCGTTCATCCCGGCCGCCAGCAGGAAGGAGAGCGTGGCCACGGCGCCCACCGCCGCGGTCCAGGACCGCCGGGTGCGCCGGCCGCGCGGGGTGCCGGCCAGGCCGAGCAGCGGCCAGACCTTCATCATCCCGCCGAAGCCGAGCAGGATGCCGCCCAGCACCGGGCGGCGCAGCAGCACCAGCAGACCGGTCATGGCCACCGCGGTGACCAGGATGTCGTAGCGGCAGTAGACGGTCGGGCCGAGCAGCGGCACCCCGATCACCCAGATCCAGGCGCCGGTGAAGCTGCGCCCGCGGCGCAGCCCGGCGCGCAGCAGCATGCCCATGGCGAGCGTGTCGAAGACGCCGCACAGCACGAAGAAGGAGGTCAGGTAGGACCAGGGGAGCAGCCCGGGGGCCAGGACCACCAGCGCGGCGGCCGGCGGGTACTGCCAGGTGACGTCGTCCATCGGGAAGGTGCCGGTCTGCAGCACCTCGTACCAGCCGTGGTAGATCACCGAGACGTCGGTGGTCACGTCCAGCGGCGCTATCTTCAGCACGCCGGTGACCATCAGGACCAGCAGGATCCGGGTCAGCAGCCAGGAGCCGCCGACCCGCCAGGCGGTCGCCCGGGCCGGTGCGGCCGGGGTGACGGCCGTGGCACCGGGCTCCGGGGGTGCGGCGAGGGCGAGGCCCCCGCTGCCTTCGTCGCCGTTCGGCTCGGCCGGGCCGTCCTTGGCCACCACCACTGTGCTCCCTCGTTAGCTGCGCACCTGCCGGTGCCCGTGTCGGCACCCGTGTCGACTGGGACAGGGGCACGGGGGGAAACGGTTGCGGGCCGCGGCTCGTTCCCCGGGTTCCCCCAGCTGCGTCCGGCCCGCTGCGGCCGGCCGCAGCCCGTTCCCACCGGGACGGCATGGTGACCTATGGTACGGATCACCGAGCGGTGAACCGAGCACCCCCCGACCGAGCGAGCCGTGGACAGTATGCCGAAGACCCTTGTGGTGACCAACGACTTTCCCCCGCGGCCAGGCGGTATCCAGGCCTTTGTCCACAACATGGCGGTCCGCCAACCAGCGGGTGGAATTGTGGTGTATGCCTCATCCTGGCGCGACGGTCGGGAGGTCGAGCGCTTCGACGCCGAGCAGCCCTTCCCGGTGATCCGGGACCGCAGCCACATGCTGCTGCCCACCCCCCGGGTCACCCGGCGGGCCGCCGAGCTGCTGCGCGCCGAGGGCTGCGACACCGTCTGGTTCGGCGCGGCCGCACCGCTCGGCCTGATGGCCCCCGCGCTGCGCCGCGCCGGTGCCCGCCGGCTGCTCGGCATGACCCACGGTCACGAGGCCGCCTGGGCCCAGCTGCCGGCCTCCCGGCAGCTGCTGCGCCGGATCGGCGAGGGTACCGACACCCTCACCTACCTCGGCGAGTACACCCGCTCCCGGATCGCCGCCGCCGTCGGCCCCGGCCCCGCGGCGCGGATGGAGCGGCTGCCGCCGGGGGTCGACGAGCAGACCTTCCACCCGGGCTCCGGCGGGGCCGAGGTGCGCGCCCGGCTCGGCCTGACCGACCGTCCGGTGGTGGTCTGCGTCTCCCGGCTGGTGCCGCGCAAGGGGCAGGACACGCTGATCGCCGCCCTGCCGCGGATCCTGGCCGCCGAGCCCGAGACGGTGCTGCTGATCGTCGGCGGCGGCCCCTACCTGGCCGACCTGCGCAAGCTGGCCGAGGCCAAGGGGGTGGCCGCCGCGGTGCGGTTCACCGGCGAGGTGCCGTGGTCCGAGCTGCCCGCCCACTACGGGGCCGGCGACGTGTTCGCGATGCCCTGCCGGACCCGGCGCGGCGGGCTGGACGTGGAGGGGCTCGGCATCGTCTACCTGGAGGCCTCGGCCACCGGGCTGCCGGTGGTGGCGGGCGACTCGGGCGGTGCGCCGGACGCGGTGCTGGAGGGCGAGACCGGCTACGTGGTGCCCGGCGGCTCGCCGGCCGCGGTGGCCGAGCGGATCGTGCCGCTGCTGGGCGACGAGGCGCTGCGGCGCAAGCTGGGCGAGGCCGGGCGGCGCTGGGTGGAGCAGGCCTGGCGCTGGGACCTGCTCGCGGAGCGGCTCGGCGGGCTGCTGGCGGGCTGACCGGTACCCGGCGCGCACCAGCCTCGAAGGCCCGGCCGCGGCTCCCCGCCAGGGGAACGCGGCCGGGCCTTCGGGCACCCGGTGACTACTTCTGGTAGAGCGCCTCGATGTCGGCGGCGAAGTCCTTCAGCACCACGTTGCGCTTCAGCTTGAGCGACGGGGTCAGGTAGCCGTTGGCCTCGGAGAAGTCGGTGTCGAGGATGACGAACTTCTTGACCGCCTCGGCGTGCGAGACCGCTTTGTTGCCGTCGTCCACCGCCTCCTGGATCGCGGCCAGCAGCGCCGGGTCCCGGCGCAGCTCGGCCGCCGTGGCCGGCGGGCGGTCGTTCAGCTCCAGCCACTTGGGCAGGAACTCGGGGTCGAGGGTGACCAGGCAGGCGATGAACGGCCTGCGGTCGCCCACCACCATCACCTCGCCGACCAGCGGGTGGGCCCGGATCCGGTCCTCGATCACCGCGGGGGCCACGTTCTTGCCGCCGGCGGTGACGATGATCTCCTTCTTCCGGCCGGTGATGGTCAGGTAGCCCTCGTCGTCCAGGCTGCCCAGGTCGCCGGTGGCGAACCAGCCGTCGCTGAGCGCGTCGGCGGTGGCGGTCGGGTTGTTCCAGTAGCCGGTGAACACCTGCGGGCCCTTGAGCAGCACCTCGCCGTCGTCGGCGATCCGCACCGCCGAGCCGGGCAGCGGCTGGCCGACGGTGCCGATCTTCGGCTTGTCGTCCGGGTTGAAGGCGGTGGCCGCGCAGGTCTCGGTCAGGCCGTAGCCCTCCAGCACGGTGAAGCCGATGCCCCGGTAGAAGTGGCCCAGCCGCTCGCCGAGCGGGGCGCCGCCGGAGATCGCGTGGGTGGCCCGGCCGCCGAGGGCGGCCCGCAGCTTGCTGTAGACCAGCTTGTCGAAGAGCGCGTGCCGCAGCCGCAGGCCCAGGCCGGGGCCGCCGGCCGACAGGGCCCGGCTGTAGGCGATCGCGGTGTCGGCCGCGCGGTCGAAGATCTTGCCCTTGCCGTCGGCCTGCGCCTTGGCCCGGGCGGTGTTGTAGACCTTCTCGAAGACCCGCGGCACGCCCAGGATCAGGGTCGGGCGGAAGGAGGCCAGCTCGGCGGTGACGTCCTTGATGTCCGAGACGTGGCCCAGCTTGGCGCCGGACATCGCGGCGGCGATCTCGGCGATCCGGCCCAGCACGTGGGCCAGCGGCAGGAAGAGCAGCACCGAGCTCTCGCCGGCCCGGAACAGCTCCGGCATCCGGGCGGTCACGTTGCCCAGCTCGGCCAGGAAGTTGCCGTGGGTCAGCTGGCAGCCCTTCGGCCGCCCGGTGGTGCCCGAGGTGTAGACGATGGTGGCGATCGAGTCGGCGGTCGGGATCGAGCGGCGCTCGGTCACCGTGGCGTCCGGCACGGTGCTGCCGGCCGCGGCCAGCTCGGTCAGCGCGCCGCGCTCGATCTGCCAGGTGTGCTTCAGCTCCGGCAGCTGCCCGCGCACCGACTCGACCACCGCAGCGTGGCTGTCGGTCTCGGTGACCACGGCGACCGCGCCCGAGTCGCCGAGGATCCACTGCACCTGCTCGGCGGAGGAGGTCTCGTACACCGGCACGGTGATCGCGCCCGCGGACCAGATCGCGAAGTCCAGCAGCGTCCACTCGTAGCGGGTGCGCGACATCACCGCGACCCGGTCGCCCGGCTGCACGCCGACCGCGATCAGCCCTTTGGCGGCGCGGTGCACCTCGCCCAGGAACGCGGCGGCGGTGACGTCCTGCCAGCGGCCTTCGAGCTTCCGGCTGACCACGGCGACCCGGGGGCGCTCAGCGGCGTTCTGGTGCACCAGGTCGGAGAGGTTGCCACCGCTCGGGGTCTGGTAGAGGGCCGGAAGGCTGAAGTCGAGCACTGCTGCTCCTCGTCTGCGACGCTGCGGGACGGCAGGACGTTACTGCCCGGTAGTCAGATTCGGGTAGGGGGGTCAGCCGCTCTGTTCGAAGTGTCACACCCTTCAGGTGAGCCACTGATCGTTTCGAGACGCACCTTACGGCAGCCCACGGGTACCGGCCGGTAGTGGGCCCGGCGACCGCCGATCCCGGGCCCTACGGCCCCGGTGGCCGCGATAGCCTTCCAGGGCACTTGGCGGCACCCGGGCGCAGCCGAGCTGCCCGGGCCCGGGACCACCCGGGACGACACAGTGGTACGGGACAACGCGGAGGCCCTCCCATGGCGGAACACACCAGGTCGAGCATCGTCATCGAGGCGACGGCGGCCGAGGTGATGGCGGTGATCGCCGACTTCGAGGCGTACCCGCTGTGGACGGGGGAGGTCAAGGAGATCCAGGTGCTGGAGCGCGGCGAGGACGGCCGCGCCGGGCAGGTGCGGCTGCTGCTGGACGCCGGCGCGATCCGCGACGAGCACGTGCTCGCCTACACCTGGGACGGCGACCGCGAGGTCTCCTGGACCCTGGTGAAGAGCCAGATGCTGCGCTCGCTGGACGGCTCCTACACGCTGGCCCCGGCGGCCGGCGGCACCGAGGTCAGCTACCAGCTCGCGGTCGACGTCAAGATCCCGATGCTCGGCATGATCAAGCGCAAGGCCGAGAAGGTGATCATCGACCGGGCGCTGGCCGGTCTGAAGAAGCGGGTGGAGAGCCGGCCCGGGACCACCGCCGCGGAGCGCTAGCCGTGACCCGGACGGTGCTGGTCACCGGCGAGGCCGCCGCGGTGCCTGCGGTGGCCGTGGCGACCGCGCTGCACGCCGCCGGGCAGGGGCTGGACACCCTGCTGCTGGCCGCCGACGATCCGCACCGACTGGTCGACGAGGCGCTCGGCCACCGGCTGGACGGCTCGGCCCGGCCGCTCGGCGAGCGGCTCTGGGCCGCCCGGATCGACGAGCAGCAGGCCTTCCGGGACGCGCTGGCCGGCCTGGACGGCAAGCTGCGCACCGGCTTCGACCTGCTCGGCGTCGACCCGCTGGAGCCCGACGAGCTGACCGCGCTGCCCGGCACCCGCCAGCTCGCCCTGCTGCGCGCGCTGCGGGTACCGGCGGGGGAGTACGACGTGGTGGTGGCCGCCGCCCCGCCGCCTGCCGAGCTGACCGCCGCGCTCGCGCTGCCCGAGCAGCTGGACCGCTACCTCGACCGCCTGCTGCCCGAGCAGCGCCAGGCGGCCCGCGCGCTGCGCCCGCTGCTCGCCGCGGTGGCCGGGGTGCCGATGCCCGCCGAGTGGCTCTACTCGGCCCGCGCCTGGGCGGCCGGCGAGCTGGCCGCCACCCGGGCGGTGATCGAGTCGCCCGGCACCTCGGTCCGGCTGGCGCTGGACGCCGGCGCGGCCTCGCTGACCGCGACCCGCCGGGCCGCCGCCGGCCTGGCGCTCTTCGGGCACCGGCTGGACGCGGTGGTGGCCCACCGCGCGCTGCCCGCCGCCGCACTGGACTCCGCCGACCCCTGGCTGGCCGAGCAGGCCGCCGCCGAGCGGGACCGGCTGGCCGGCCTCGACCTCGGGGTGCCGGTGCTGACGGCGGACCGGACGGCCGGCGACCCGCACCAGGTGGCCGCCCAGCTGTACGGCACCGGGCCCGGGCCGCGGCCGGCCGAGGCCTGGCCGTGGCGGGCGGAGGACCGGCTGGCCGAGGACGGGGTGCTGCTCTGGCGGCTCGCCGCGCCCGGCGCGGAGCGGGCCGACCTGGAGCTGCTGCGGCGGGGCGACGAGCTGGTGGTGGGCCTCGGGCCGTACCGCCGGATCCTGCCGCTGCCGTCCGCGCTGCGCCGCTGCACGGTGGCCGGGGCCGCGCTGCGGGACGGGGAGCTGACGGTGCGCTTCGTGCCCGACCCGGCGCTGTGGCCGAGCGGCGGGTAGCCGGCCGGCGGGGGTGGCGGGCCGGTCGGGCGGTGGGTGGCCGACCCGTCCTGTAGCGGCGAACCGGTAGCGTCTGAGGGGACCGGGCGGGCTGCCGCACAGGCGCGGGCCGCCACCGTGGCACCGGGAGGCGCGCGTCATGAACAGTTCAGATCCTGTCGACAACCCCCTCGTCGACGAGGTGCGCAAGCTCGCCGCGTCGGTGGGGGAACAGGCCGAGCGACTGTTCGGTCGGGTCAAGGCGGAGAACCCCGAGGTCTTCGACCACCTGGCGGCCGCCGGCAACGAGCTGCTGGCCGCCTACCGGGCCGCCGTCGCCGGCCACGAGCGCCGCTGGTCGGCCCCCGAGGCGGCCGAGTCCGAGCGGATCGACCTCGATGACTAGGGCGTGTCTTTCGGATCGCGTCGGATCAGCGGGCGTCGTTGGGGTGCGTGCATCGGCGGCGCCGAGGAAGAAGTCCATGCGGAGCATCGGCGACTGACGAGAAGCCGTCGAGGTGCGTGCCCCGGCGGCGACCGCCCGGCGCGATCCGAAAGACACGCCCTGGTGCTCCCGAAGGCGTGTCCCGGGCCGGTCGCCCCGGCGGGTGACGGCTGGTCACCGCCGATCACCGAACGGGTTCCGAAGGCTACGGTCCGGGGCGAATCGTACGACTTTTGAAGCATTCGGCGCGGCTTTTCCGGCCTTGTCTTCGGATAATGTATGGCCAGGTGTGTACGGGAGCACGGCCGGGCGGGTACCGTTCCGCCCATCGGGCACGAGCGAATGACTGAGGGACACATGGCTCTGACCATCGGCGTCGACGTCGGCGGCACGAAGATCGCGGCCGGCGTGGTCGACGAGCACGGCGAGATCCTGGCCCGCACCCGGGTCCCCACCCCGGCCGACCCGCAGTGGGCGGTCGATGCCATCGCCCAGGCGGTCCGCGAACTCAAGGCGGAGTACGACGAGGTCGAGGCCGTCGGCGTGGGCGCGCCCGGCTTCGTGGACCGCGACCGCTCCACGGTGATCTTCGCCCCCAACATCGCCTGGGAGAACGAGCCGCTGCGCACCCGGATCGAGGAACTCACCGGCCTCGACACGGTGGTGGAGAACGACGCCAACTGCGCGGCCTGGGCCGAGTTCCGGTTCGGCGCCGCGGCCGAGCACTCCGACATGGTGCTGATCACCGTCGGCACCGGGATCGGCGGCGGCATCGTGCTGGACGGGCGGCTGCACCGCGGCCGGTTCGGCGTGGCCGGCGAGATCGGCCACCTCAACATGGTGCCGGACGGCCTGCTCTGCGGCTGCGGCGGCAAGGGCTGCTGGGAGCAGTACGGCTCCGGGCGGGCGCTGCGCCGCTACGGCCGGGAGAAGGCGGCGGCCGACCAGGTGCGCGGCCGGCGGATGCTCGAGCTCAACGACGGGGTGGCGGAGACCATCCGCGGCATCCACATCACCCAGGCCGCGGAGGAGGGCGACCCGCTGGCCCTGGAGTGCTACGCCGAGCTGGCCGACTGGCTGGGCCGCGGCCTGGCCGACCTGGCGGCGCTCTTCGACCCGGGCGTCTTCGTGCTCGGCGGCGGGGTCTCGGACTCCGGCCGGCTGCTGCTCGACCCGGTCGCCAAGGACTACGAGAAGTACCTCACCGGTGGCGTGCACCGGCCGCGGGCCGAGGTGGTGCTGGCCTCGATGGGCTCCTCCGCGGGCATCGTGGGCGCCGGCGACCTTGCCCGCACCCGCTGAAACCGGCGGCCGGCCACCGCACCTGACGAGCTGTCACCGGCTCCGCGGACGGCGGAGCCGGTCGCCCGCCGGCGGCCCCGGTTGGGTACCTTGGCCGGGTGACCCTCGACCTGCCGCCTTCCGGTCCCCAGCCCGACGGTGCCGAACTGGTCCGCGTGCTCAGCTACAACATCCGCTCGCAGCGCGACGACCGGCGGGCGCTGGCCCGGGTGATCCGCGCCTGCGAGCCGGACCTGATCTGCGTTCAGGAGTCGCCGCGCTACTGGCGCCCCGAGGGCCAGGCGGCCTGGCTGGCCCGCCACACCGGCACCGTGGTGCTCTCCGGCGGCGGGCGCACCGCGGCCGGCCCGCTGCTGCTCGGCCGGCTGCGGGTGACCCTGCTCGGCCGGCACGACCGGCTGCTCCCCAAGCACCGCGGCATGCACGCCCGCGGGTTCGCCACCTCGGTGGTGCGCCTCGGGCGCGCGGTGCCGTTCGCGCTCACCAGTTGCCACCTGAGCTTCATCGGGCCGGAGCGGGTGCAGCAGTTCGAGCTGCTGCACGAGCAGGCGGCGATCCGGGAGCACTCGGTGATCGCGGGGGACTTCAACGAGCACCCGGAGGACCCGGGTTGGCAGGGACTGGCGGCGCACTACCAGGACGGGTGGGCGACCAGTGCGTGGGGCGGCGAGTACACCTCGCGGCCGGGGGACCCGCTGCAGCGGCTGGACGCCGTCTTCGCCTCGCCGGGGATCGAGGTCCTGGCCTGCGGGGTGCCGCCGCTGCCGGTGGAGGAGTTGCTGGCGGCCACCGACCACCTGCCGGTGGTGGCGGTGCTGCGGGTGCCGGCGGCCTGAACCCGACGGAAGTGGCCTGAGCGGCTCGAAGCAGCCCTGAACCGGTCGACGCAGCCCCGAACCGGTCGACGCAGCCCCGAACTTGTCCAGTCAGGTTCGGGGCTTCCTGCTGTCATACCTCTTCCAGAACCATGTGATGTATGCAATGGTACATGCCACACGCCCCACCGTGTGCATGCCAGACGGTCAACGCCGTCCACCCGCCGCCGACCCCACCCGCACCACCCCACCGGCGCCGCCGGACCCCGTTGACGCACCGTCATGCTCTCCGCCTGCCACGGTCCTCACCCCGCAAGGCCGTGCCGTACCCGAGCGCGGCCCCCACACCGGGAGCACCCCACGTGAGAGCCCTACCCGTCGGGAAGCAGTTCCCCCGACTCCTGATCGCCGGCCTGGCGCTGACCGCCGGCCTCGGCCTGGCCACGCCGCCGGGCCTCGCCGCCGCGGCGTCCGCGCAGCCCGGTCACCCGGCCACCGCCGCGACCAAGTCCCAGCCGGCCGCCGGCCACCGCACCACCCGCCCGGGCCTGCCCCCACAGCCGGCCAGCGGCACGGTGCGCGACGACGACGGCGCACAGCGGCTCAGCGCGGCCGACCGACCGCCGCTGTCCGCCGCCCCCACGGCCCGGCAGCAGGCCCGCAGCAAGCCGGCGGCCCACCCGACGGCCCGCGCGAACGCGACCTGCGACCCGAACGCGCTGACCGCGAACACCGGCGACGCGCTGGTCCAGGCGGTGGAGGCGGCCGGCTCCGACTGCGTCAACACCCTGTTCGCCGTCACCGGCGCCACGGCCCACCAGGCCTTCCAGGAATCGCAGATGACCACCATCGCGAACGCCCTGGCCACCGCCGCCCCGAGCTACCCGGGCGACGACAGCACCCACCTGCTGGAACTGGTGCTCTACCTGCGGGCCGGCTACTACGTGCAGTGGAACGACGCTGCCGACGTGGGCAGTTACGGCGCCACCCTGCAGAACGCGATCCAGGCCGCCCTGGACGCCTTCTACGCCGCCCCGCACAGTCAGGACGTGACCGACGCCAACGGCGCGGTGCTCGCCGAGGCGGTCACCCTGATCGACAGCGCCGGCCAGAACGCCCGCTACCTGCCGGTCGAGAAGCGGCTGTTGGCCGGCTACAACAGCAGCTACGACAGCGCCCCGAACATGGACCTGGCGGTCAACAACGTCTACACCGTGCTCTTCCGCGGCCACCAGAACGCCGACTTCGTCGCCGCCACCGAGGCCGACCCGAGCATCCTCACCACCCTCGACACCTTCGCCACCACCAACCTCGGGCTGCTCGGCGGCGCCCAGGGCTACCTGGAGTCCAACGCCGGCACCGAACTGGCCCGCTTCCTGCAGGACACCACCCTGCTGCCCACGGTGCGCCCGCTGGTCAAGGGCCTGCTCGCCGACTCCGCGATGACCGGCCCGACCGCCGGGCTCTGGGTGGGCGTGGCCGCCCAGGCGGACCAGTACGACAACGGCAACTGCGCCGACTACGGCACCTGCGACCTGCCGAACCGGCTCAAGGCGGCGGTGCTGACCAACAGTTACCCGTGCGGGACGATCACCATCCTGTCCCAGGCGCTCACCGCGGACCAGCAGGCCGCCACCTGCACCAGCCTGACCGGGGAGACCACCTTCTTCCACAACGTGGTCAAGGACTCCGGGCCGCTGCCCGGGCAGTACGAGTCCACGCTGCAGATGGTGGTCTTCGCCAGCCCGCAGGACTACCAGACCTACGCCGGTGAGATCTTCGGGGTGGGCACCGACAACGGCGGCATCACCGTGGTCGGCAACCCGACCGACCCCAACAACCAGCCGTTCTCGCTCACCTACCAGAACGGCGACGACGGCTTCACCGCCGGCATCTGGAACCTCAACCACGAGTACACGCACTACCTGGACGCCCGCTACGACACCCTCGGCGACTTCACCGCCGCCACCTCCACGCCCGACACCATCTGGTGGATCGAGGGCCTGGCCGAGTACGACTCCTACACCTACCGCGGCGTGACCGACACCGAGGCGGTGGCCGACGCGGCCAAGGCGACCTACCCGCTGAGCACGATCTTCGCCAACACCTACGGCAGCGGCGACGACCGGGTCTACCCGTGGGGCTACCTCTCGGTCCGCTACATGCTGGAGAACCACTGGTCGGACGTGAACACCCTGCTCGGCGACTACCGGGCGGGCAACTACCAGGCCGCGTACGACCTGCTGACCTCGATCGGCACCAGCTACGACGCCGACTGGACCGCCTGGCTGGCCAAGTGCGCCGCCGGCGCCTGCACCGCCCCGACCCAGGGCCCGGCCGCCGGCTTCACCGCCCAGGTCGGCGGCCTGACCGCGGCCTTCACCGACACCTCCACCGACGCCGGGGGCAGCATCACCGCCCGCAGCTGGGACTTCGGTGACGGCACCACCTCGACCGAGGCGAACCCGAGCAGGACCTACGCCGCGGCCGGCAGCTACCAGGTCACCCTGACCGTCACCGACAGCCGGGGCGCCACCGCCACCACCACCCAGACCGTCACCGTCACCGCCCCCGCCGAGTGCACCGGCAGCGACACCCGCGCGCTGGGCCAGGACTGCGCCCGCTCCGGCCTGGCGGCCGCCGCCGACGACAACACCTACCTCTACCTCGACGTCCCCGCCGGCACCCCGAGCCTGACCATCACCACCACCCCGGGCTCCGGCAGCGCCGACCTCTACTACTCCGCCGCCTCCTGGGCCTCCCCGACCAACTACACCGCCTCCGCCACCGGCGCCGGCCCGCACACCCTCACCATCAGCAACCCGCCCGCCGGCGAGGTCTACCTCACCCTGCACGCCACCACCGCCTTCACCGGCGCCTCGGTGACCACCCGGTACTGAGCCGTCCAGTACTGAGCAGCCCGACACGGAACAGCGCCCCCGGGACCGCCACTTGGGTTCTAACGGTCGTTGCAACACCCCAGCTCAAGGGGTGCGATGGACTTCGAGATCCGCAAGGACCGGAAGGCACAGGGAGCGAGGCAGCTGACGCGTGAGCGGGAGGCATACTTC
>NZ_JBNQTI010000198.1:4409-13625 GCF_050325825.1 Kitasatospora sp. LaBMicrA B282 | reverse complement strand
CCCCCCCCCCCCCCCCCCCCCCCCCCCCCCCCCCCCCCCCCCCCCCCCCCCCCCCCCCCCCCCCCCCCCCCCCCGCTCGTGCCGGTCCGGGGGTCAGCCGGCCACCGTGCTGTCGAAGGCGTGCAGGTAGGAGTTGACCGGCCGGACGTCCTGGATGGTCAGGCCCGCCTCGGTCATCAGCGTCAGCAGGCTCTCCTTGGAGTGCTTGGCGCCGCCCACGTTGAGCAGCAGCAGCAGGTCCATGGCCGTGGTGAAGCGCATCGAGGGGCTGTCGTCGACCAGGTTCTCGATCACCAGCACCCGGGCGCCCGGACGGGCGGCGGCGACCACGTTGCGCAGCGTGCGGCGGGTGCTGTCGTCGTCCCACTCCAGGATGTTCTTGATGATGTACATATCGGCCTGGATCGGGACCCGGTCGCGGCAGTCGCCCGGCACCAGCTGGACCCGCGGGGCGAGCGGGCCGCCCTCGCGCAGCCGCGGGTCGGCGCCCGCCACCACGGCCGGCAGGTCGAGCAGGGTGCCGTGCAGCAGCGGGTGACGCTCCAGCAACTCGGCGAGCACGTGGCCCTGGCCACCGCCGATGTCCACCACGCTGGAGATGCCCGTCAGGTCGAGGAAGCCGGCCAGGTCGTGGGCGGACTGCCGGCTGGAGTGGGTCATGGCCTTGTCGAAGACCCGGGCCGAGTCCGTCGCGTCGTCGTGCAGGTAGTCGAAGAACTCCTTGCCGTACAGCCCCGGGAAGACGCTGGCGCCGGAGCGGACCGCGTCGTCCAGCCGCGGCCAGGCCTCCCAGGTCCACGGCGCGGTGCACCACAGGGCGATGTACCGCAGGCTGTCGGGGGAGTCCTCGCGCAGCAGGCGGGACATCTCGGTGTGCACGTACCGGCCGTCCGCGGTCTCGGCGAAGATCCCGTAGCAGGACAGGGCCCGCAGCAGCCGCGACAGCGGGCCCGGTTCGATGCCCAGCGCGGTCGCCAGTTCCCCGCTGCTGGCCGGGGTGTCGTCGAGGGCGTCCGCGATGCGCAGGCCGGCGGCCGCGCGCACGGCGGCGGCGCAGGCCGCGCCGAACACGAGTTCGCGCAGGCGGATGTCCGGGGGAGCGGTGTGGGAGGGAGCGGTGGTCATGGGCGCCGCCATTCTGGTCGAGGTGGTTCGGGGGAGGCCCCAACGGCGTGTGCCCTAGCACCGGCCCGCGGGCTCGGAGATGTGGCACGTGTTGCGGCTGAAGGTGTTGTCGGGGCCGCCGTCCCGGTCGGCCAGATCGGCCGGCCCGTTGTCCGCGGCGGTGTTGTCGCTGATGGTGTTCCCGGCGCTGGGGCCGCCCACGAAGCTGCGGAAGAGCACGATCCCGCCGGAGAACGGCGAGGCGCCGACGTTGCCGTCGACCTCGTTGTGGGTCACCAGGGTGGACTCCACACCGGTCAGCACGATGCCGGTGCCCTGGACGAAGGGGAGGGTGCTGGTGGGCGGGCAGTAGGCGTTGTTCCGGTCGACGCGGTTCTGCCGCACGGTCAGCGCGCCGGTGCGCGGGCGGCCGTCGTCGCCCACGACGAAGACCCCGGCGCAGTTGCCGGTGATCGAGTTGTGCTCGACGGTGAGGTCCCGCACCCGGCGGACCACCACGCCCATCCGGTTGTCGTGCAGCGAGTCGTCGCTGATCCGCGCGCCCTCGGTGTCGATCGCGCCGCCCTTGCCGTAGGCGATGTTCGCCAGGAAGATGCCGGCCTGGCCGTTGTGGGCGGCCTCGTCGTGCTCGAAGCGGCCGCGGGTGGACTTCTCCTGACTGATCCCCTCCTCGCCGTTGTCCCGGGCCAGCACGTCACGGACCGTCAGCCGGTCGGTCTCCGAGGCCGAGATCCCGTTCTTGGCGAAGCCCGCGACGGTGAGCGACTCGATCCGGTCGCCGGCGATCCGCTGCCCGGCCGCCCCGGTGACGCAGATCCCGTGGCCGGCCTGCGCGCAGGCGCCCGCCGACCCGTCGGGGCCGCGGGTGATCACGGTCTGCCGGCCGGTGCCGCGCAGGGTCAGCCGCGGGGTGCCGATCTGCACGCTCTCGTGGTAGGTGCCGGGCAGCACCAGGATCGTGTCACCCGGTTGCGCGCCGTCGACGGCGCGTTGGATCGACTCACCCGGGTGGACGACCCGGACGGTCGCCGCGTGCGCGGGCGAGGCGCCGCCCAGGCCGATCAGCAGACCGGCGGTGGCGCCCGCCAGATGGCGGGCCCGTCGAGTGGGCATGAGTCCCAACCTGCTTTCCAGGACCCTGGCAAGGAGTCTCCCAGCTCAGCGACGGACCGGCGCGCAGTCCGACGGCGGCGCCGCGCTCCGCGCCCGGCTGTGCGTGTCCGTGTCCCGAAACTATGGGCGCTCATCACCGACCGCCACTCGTGCTCACGCTCCGGCAGACCGGGTGGCCGCCTGCGGTACGCCGATCGGTTCATATCTGCCCGCCGCCCGCGCGGCGAGCGACTCGGCCGGGCATCTCTGCCTGGGCGCGCCGCCGGGCCGCCGGGCCCTCGACGAGGAGGTGACCCGGCCTCACCCGCCCGGCCCGCCGCAGCCGTACGGACGCAAGGAGGAGGACACCCATCCCATGTCGGAGCAGCTGTTGAGCCGGGTCACCCGGGTGGTGGCCGGCACCACCCTCACACTGGTCGCCACGGTGGGCGGTGCCGGCCCGGCCGGTGCGGCCTCGCCCGAGGACCACCCGATCGAAGTGAACGTCAACACCGCCGGGATCCAGGCGCCGGACACCCACACCGGCGGCCTGGTCAGCTTCCGGATCGCCACCGACGACCCGGCCGGCCGGCAGCTGCAGCTGCTGCGCCCGCACGACGGTGTCGCCATCGACCAGGTGCTGCACGACCTGGCCGACGCCTACGGGCCGAACCAGAGCACCGCGGCCGCCGGGATCAAGGCGGTGCGCACCGAGTCGGAGGCGCTGGGCGGCGCGCTGGTGACGGCGACGGTGCACGAGCAGTTCACCGAGGAGGTCTCGCCCGGCGCGGTCTACCTGGTCGACCTGACCGCGCTCAAGGCGGACCCGTCGCACCCGGTGGTGAAGCGGCTGGACCTGGCCGGCACCGGCGGTCAGAACGCCAACCAGGCCCGGTACGACGACAGCATCGTGATCGAGCAGGACGAGGCGGCCGGGCCCCGGTTCCACACCGTGGACGTGGACCACGCGCACCTGGCCTACCTGGTGCACAACGAGTCCGCGGAGCTGCACGAGTTCCAGCTGCGCCCGGTGGCCGCCGGGACCACCGAGGCGGACCTGACGGCCTACTTCACGGCCGCGGCCGGCGGCGAGACGCAGCTCGCCTCGCCGTTCACCGGGCCGGGCACCGGCTTCGGGATGCTCTCGCCGGACCACAAGGCCTCGATCCAGGCGCACGGGCTCCAGCCGGGGACGTACGCACTGATCGACACCGTGCCGGACGAGCAGCTGGGCGTCGGTCACGCGGTGCTCGGCATGCACCAGGTGGTCACCTTGCAGTGACGGGAGTCACTCCGGGTTCGGTCCGGGGTGCGCAGCGGACGCGGGGCCGGTTCTGGCGGTGGCCAGGGCCGGTCCCGCCGGCATGTCCGGAGACCGCGCGAAGCCGGTAACCAGGCCGCAAACCGGGCACGACCGACCAAGCTAACGCGTTCCGAGCGGGAACTGGAGAGTGGTTCTGAACACACTCCCGGTGGCTGCGCGTGACATTGACAGTACGCGAACGAGCGGGCAAGAATCCCGGCACACCCGGCGGTTCCTCACCCGGTCCTTATCCCGAGGGCCGGACCGGCACCCGCTCCCCGGGGCCCTGTCGGCCCCGGCCGGACAGCTGCCGACCGGCCACCGCCGTACACCTGTGACACCTGTGAACCTGTGACACCCGTGCCCTGGCACCGCTGTGCCTTGACCTCCCGGGTCCGCTGCCGCGGCTCGGCGATCTCGTAAGGATGACCCGATGCCCGCTTCCGCTCTTCCGCCACGTCACGCCCGACGCCGTCGCCGGCGGATCCGCCGCCGCGTCGTCTGGGGTGCCGTCGGGACGGCCGGCGCCGCGGCCGTCCTGCTCTCCGCCTGCGGAGGTGGTGGCGCGGCCGGGCCCGCGGCCGCCGCGAGCACGGTGGCGGCCGCCGTCGCGGCGCCGACCACCGGACCGTCCGCGGCACCCCCGCCGCCGGCCCCGGCAGCGGCCTCCTCGGCCTCGCCCGCCGCGGCGCTGCTGACCGCCGCCGAGCTGCCGGACGGCGCCGTCCAGCAGTGGAAGCCGCTGGCCGCGCCGCACACCGAGCAGGTGGACCACGCCGTCCAGGTGAACGAGTGCTCCTCGGTGACCGGCGCCACCACCTGGCAGCAGCTGGCCTACGTCAGTACCTTCCAGACGCCGGCCGAGCAGGACGTCTTCACCTTCGCCGACGCGTCGGCCGCCCGGGCCGCCTACCAGAGCCTGCTGACCCAGATGGGCAGCTGCCAGGACCAGTCCCGCGCCCTGCAGACCAAGTCGAAGATCCCGGCCGACGCGGTGGTCACTCAGACCGCCACGACCGCCCAGGGCACCGCCTGGTCGCGCCAGTGGACCGGTGTGGAGGGCATCTCCGCGTCGGGCCCGCAGACGGACCACCTGTACGCCGTCCAGCAGGGCAGCCTCCTTGCCGTCGTCCACTTCGACGAATGGGCGAGCACCCACGCCGCCCCCTACAGCACCGGATCGGACGGTGACCTCCTCACAGCGGTCGCCACCCGGCTCGGTTGATCCACCCGCTTCACCCTTCTTCACCCTTTTTCACCCTGCTTGACCTCCCCTGCCCTTTTTCTCCCTTCCCTGGAGACTCCCATGCCTCACCCCAAGTTCCGCCGCTGGGCCATCGGCCTGGTCGGCGTCGGCGCCGCCTCCCTGCTCACCGCCGTGCCCGCCCACGCCGCATCCGCCGTCGACGGCAGCATCTCGCGTGACGAGGTCATCCAGCGGGCCCAGAGCTGGGTCACCGAGGGCGTGCCGTACGACCAGGGGTCGAACTACAGCGACAGCAACGGTTCCTACCGCGAGGACTGCTCCGGCTACGTCTCGATGGCCTGGCACCTGGACGACAGCCTGGTCACCCAGACCCTTCCCAGCGTCTCCACCCAGATCGCCAGCAGCCAGCTGCAGCCCGGCGACGCGCTGGACTACACCGACGAGCACGTGATCCTCTTCGGCGGCTGGATCGACCAGAACGCCGGCACCTTCAACTACTACTCCGAGCAGAACCCGAGCGTGCTGACCAGCGAGTACCAGGGCAACCTGAACTCCAGCTCGGTGGCCGGCTGGCCGACCAGCTACTACACGCCGCTGCGCTACAACAACATCTCGGGCACGGCCAGCGCCACCACGGCCCCGGCGACCCCGGCCCCGGGCACGGCGACCCCCGCGCCGAGCACCGGTGGCACCAGCACGGGCAGCACCGGCAGCACCGGCACCGGCACCGGCACCGGCACGGGCACCTCGGGCACCGGCGGCACCGGCAGCTACGCGCACTCGCACTACGCGCACCCGCACCACGGCAAGAGCTGGTTCGCCATCAACCGTTGGTGGTGACCGACCGCACGGTCCGGATGACCGATCGCACGGTCTGACCGCGCTCGCCGAAGCCCCCGCCCGGTGCGGGGGCTTCGGCGTGGGCATCGATCTGACGGTCCGTCAGCTCGGTGGGTCCGGCAGGGCAGGGCATCTGCTGAGATGAAGCGATAGAAGAAAGATCTTCATATCAGTTGACGGGCGATCAGCTGGTCCGCCAGGCTTGGCGAACGCCGACCGCGCCGTGCACAGCGCCGGTCGGCCGACCCCGCCGATCCGAAAGGACCCCCTCATGCGACGATCCGTCGCCGCCCTGCTCACCGCGCTGCTCGCCCTGGTGGGCGTCAGCGTGCTCCCGTCGGTCGCACAGGCCGACAGCCCCGGCCAGTGCTCCACCGGCTACGGCGGCCCGTCCGCCTCCGCCACCTGCAGCAACGTCTCGCCCGGCACCATCTGGCAGGTCCGGGTCGTCTGCTTCTACGTGATCGACAACCAGCCGATCACCTACTGGGCGGGCGGCAATGACGTCACCGGCAACGGCACCTCCACCGCGTTCTGCAACGGCGGTGACCGCGCCACCGACACCATCCGCGAGGTCACCGTCGGCGAGGCCGGCGCCCAGGGCCGCCTGGTGGGCTACGCCGGCAAGTGCCTCGACATCGCGCACGGCAGCACCAACCGCGGCACCCCCGTGCAGATCTTCACCTGCAACGGCACCGGCGCCCAGTGGTGGACCCTGGGCGTCGACTATTCCGTGCGGGGCCTCGGCATGTGCCTCAACGTGGTCAACGGCGGTACCAGTGACGGCAACAACGTCGAGATCTACACCTGCACCGGCAGCCCGTCCGAGCAGTGGGTGCCGCAGCCGGACGGCTCGCTGAAGAACGTGCAGAGCGGCAAGTGCCTGGACGACCTCGGCTTCAGCACCACCGACCGCACCCAGATCGGCATCTGGGACTGCAACGGCCTGGCCAACCAGAAGTGGGTCCTGACCTCCTGAGCCGGACCGATAGGATGCGCCGGCCCACCAGTGGGCCGGCGCAGCAGGCGGAGGAAGGGTGCAGACGTGAGCAGGTGGGCCAGGGCCCTGGACGCGGCCGGGATCGACGAACCCCGGCTGCGCGCGGAGTACGGGCAACTGCGCGAGCAGGTCACCCGCTACAAGCGGGAGGTGACGCTGGCCGCCGGCCTGCTGCTGCCCGCCGAGCTGGTCCCGCACGTGATCGCCGCCGCCGCCTTCATGCACCGCACCGACACGCTGCTCGACAGCGGCCCGGTCGGCGAGCGCAAGGCCGCCTTCGCCCGCTGGGAGCAACAGGTCGGCGCCGCGCTGGCCGCGGGCGCAACGGAGGAACCCGAGCTGCGCCCGCTGCTGCACAGCGTCGGCAGCCACCCGGTGCTGGGCGAGCGGGTGCGCGCCTTCCTCGCCACCGCCACCGCGGACCTTGACTTCACCGGCTTCGCCACCGAGGACGACTACCAGCGCTACCTCGACGAGTACTCGCTGCCCGGCTTCCTGGTCGTCGCCGCCCTGCTCGGACCGAGCGGGGACCAGCGCGCCTATGCGGCGGGCTGCCGGACCTACATCGACGCCAGCCAGCGGCTCGACTTCGTCAACGACCTGGCCGAGGACCTGGCCGACGGCCGCCTCACCCTGCCGCAGCAGGCGCTGGCCGCGCACGGCGTCACCCGCGAGGACCTGGCGCAGGCCCGGCCGCTGCCGGCCGTGCGCGCGCTGCTCGCCGAGCAGCTCGACCAGGTCGACCGCACCCTCGCCCGGGGCCGTGCGGTCCTCGACCTGGTGCCGCCCGCCCACCGGCCGATGGTGCGGTGCATGATCTGCCTGGACGAGCTCACCAGCGCCGCCGCCCGCGCCGACCTGGCCGCGCTGCTGCGCCGCTCCGCCGGCCCGGGCAAGCTCGCCGCGCTGCGGGTGCTGGGCGGCGAGTACCGGCAGGCGCGCCGGCTGCGGTGAGCCGACTGCGGTGAGCCGATTGCGGATGGTCAGGGTCAGCGGGGGACCGGCAGGCCGGTCAGGTGGTCGACGGTGACGTGGGCGGGCAGGCGCACGCCGGTGACCGGGGCGACCCCTACTGGTCGGCCGGGCGGGTGAACCCGTAGGCGCGCTCGACCTTGGCCACGTGCAGCGAATATGAGGCGTACCAGTGCTCGCGTCCGTGGGCCCGGGCCAGGGCGTGCTCCGCGTGCTCGCGCCAGGCGGCGATCGACTCCTCGTCCCGCCAGTACGACACCGTGATCCCCAGGCCGTCCGCCCGGCGCGCGGCGTCGAGGCCGAGGAACCCCGGCTGGTCGGCGGCGAGTTTCAGCAAGCGCTCGTCGGTCTCCTCGTAGCCGTCGTCGCCGGGGGTCCGCACGGCGGTGAACACCACGGCGTAGTAGGGCGGGTCGGGCAGCGGGGCGGGCGCGGGATCGGCCACGGAGGTCCTCCAGGAGACGGCACCGGCACGGTCACGGCACCGGCACGGTCGCCTCGAACGATCTCGCGGACACCCCTCGACTCACAACCCCGGTGGCCGGTTTCCGCCCCCCGCTCCGCCGGCGCACCAGCTCAGCCGGCGAACTCGTCGAGGTTGGCGGTCAGCTCCTCGAGCCGGCGGCGCAGCTCGGCGCCCTCCGCGTGGGTCAGTCCGCTGGCGGCGGCGATCCCGTACGGGACGCGTTCGGCGGGGGAGCGCAGCGCGCGACCCTCGGCGGTGAGGTGGATGATCACCGAGCGTTCGTCCTGGGGGCTGCGCTCGCGGCGGACCAGGCCGGCCGCCTCCAGCCGCTTGAGCAGCGGGGAGAGGGTGCCGGAGTCGAGGCGCAGCAGTTCGCCGAGCCGCTTGACCGGCAGCTCGCCGTGTTCCCAGAGCGCCATCATGGCCAGGTACTGCGGGTAGGTCAGGCCCAGCTCGGCCAGCAGGCGGCGGTAGGCCCGGTCGAAGGCGCGGGCGGTGGCGTGCACGGCGAAGCAGACCTGGAGGTCGAGCTGGAGCCCGTCGGTGGTGTCGGCGGGCGGCGGGGTTTGCTGCCGGTCCTGGGGCTGCGGGGTCACGGAGGCCATGGACTCAGGATACAAGTCGATTGTGGACGGCTCTGTTGTGCACAACTGAATTGCATGCAATGATTATGGCCGTGGGCGGGACCGCGAGGTCGCCGGGACCGCCCGACCAGTGCTGACCAGACCGAGGGACGAGGGACGATTTCGATGGACGCGCTCTACACCGCTGCTGCCACTGCCAACGGCCGCGAGGGCCGCACCGTCAGCTCCGACGGCCGGCTCGACCTCCCGCTCGCCTTCCCGGCCGCCCTGGGGGGCAACGGTGAGGGCACCAACCCCGAGCAGCTCTTCGCCGCCGGCTACGCCGCCTGCTTCGCCAGCGCCCTGGGCGCGGTCGCCCGGAACGCCAAGGTCGACGTCAAGGACGTCTCGGTCACCGCCGAGGTGGGTATCGGCAAGGACGACAGCGACGGCGGCTTCTCGCTCGCGGTCACCCTGCGGGTCGAGCTGCCGGCCGAGCTGGAGAACGAGCAGGGCCACGCGCTGGTGGAGCAGGCGCACGCCTTCTGCCCGTACTCCAAGGCCACCCGCGGCAACATCCCGGTCACCCTGGTCGTCGAGTAAGGACGCTCTGACGTAGCGCCGTGCCCCGCGAACCGACGGGGCACG
>NZ_JBNQTI010000198.1:0-4399 GCF_050325825.1 Kitasatospora sp. LaBMicrA B282 | reverse complement strand
GGGGGGGAGGGGAGGGGGGGTGTAGAGGAGCAAAATACAAAAAAAATAAGGGGAGCACACCGCACCCGCTCGGGGGCACCGGGTCAGGCGTCGCTGCCGGTGAGCACCGGCCGGGCCGCCACCCGGTCCGGGGGCTCGGCGGACCGCTCGGGTGACCGGGGCGGGATCACCAGGCCGGCCATGCCCGTGGTGATCACCGCCATCACCACCATCATGGTGAACATGGACTCGTCGAGGACCCCGAGGGTCACGCCCGCGTTCAGGATGATCAGTTCGGTCAGTCCGCGGGTGTTCATCAGCACGCCGAGCCGGCCGGCGTCCCGGCGGGAGAGGCCGACCACGCGGCCGGCGCCGTAGGCGGCGGTCAGCTTGCCCGCGCAGGCGACGGCGACGATCCCGGCGAGTTCGGCCAGGCCGCTGCCGCCGAGGCGGGTGACGTCGACCGACAGGCCGGTGGCGACGAAGAAGACCGGCGTGAGCAGCGCGGTGATCTGGCCGATCGGGGCGGTCAGGTGCCGGGCCGCCTCGGCCGACAGGCTGCGGGGCATGGCCAGGCCGAAGGCGAACGCGCCGAAGATCGGGTCCAGTCCGATCGCGGCGGTGGCCCAGGCACTGAGCAGGATGCCGGCCACCAGCACCGGCAGGACGTGCCCGGGCAGCGTCTGGTGCGCCTGTGTCCCGTGCGCCGGCGTCCCGGGCGGCTGCTGTGTCCCGTGCACCGGCTGCGTCCGGTGCACCGGCGTCGTGTGCACCGGCCGGAGCAGCACGCGCAGCAGCGGCCGGACGATCCCGGCCAGCACCGCGGCCAGCAGCACCCCGAGCCCGAGCACCCGCAGCAGCGGCGCCGGGCCGTGCGCCGCCGCGATCACCGAGACCAGCACCAACAGGCACCAGGCGATCAGGTCGCCGGCCGCGGCGGCGGACAGCGCCAGCGAGCCGACCCGGGAGCTGCGCAGCCCGAGGTCGGCGACGATCCGGGCCAGCACCGGGAAGGCCGTCACGGCCATCGCCGCGCCGACGAAGAGCAGGAAGGCGAGCGGGTCCACCCGGTGCCCGCCGACCACGTCGTGGCGGGCGTAGAGCAGGCAGGCCAGCCCGGCCCCGCCGACGAAGGGCAGCGCGGTCGCCGAGAGCGAGACCGCCAGCACCTCCCCGGACCGGCGCCGCAAGCCGCCCGGGTCCAGCTCCCAGCCGATCGCGAACATGAAGAGCAGGATGCCGACTTGGGCGATCGCCGCCAGGTCGGCGCGCACGGCGGCCGGGAAGAGCAGCCGTGACGGGTTGCCGGGCAGCCGCCCGAGCAGGCTCGGTCCCAGGGCCAGCCCGGCCAGGATCTCCGCGACCACCGGTGGCTGCCGCAGTCGGCGCAGCAGCGGTTTCAGCAGCGCGCCGAGGACCAGCACCAGGGCCAGGTCGGCGAGGACGAGCACGGCGGGGTTCAGCATGGGCTCCCTAACGGTGCGAGAGGGGTGCCGGGCGGCGCGGCGCCGGGTGACGCGAAGGCGCACGGCGCGCGGCGGTGAGTGCGTGACCCGGGCGGCGCGGTGCGGCGCGGCAGGGCTCACCGGCCCGGCGGCCGTCCGGGGCCGGGCGGAGCGCCGGCTCGTCGTCAGCTACGCGGCTGCCCAGGCCAGTTGACGTCTGCGGTCGCACGGCTCGGGACGAGCGTGGTGCGACAGTGACAGCTTCTCACGCGCCTGACATGCGTCAAGGGCCGCACTGTTCGGCGTCTGCCCAGGTCAGGCCGGGGATTCGCGATCGGACCGAGGATCGGTTTCGGGGCCCGGGTGCGCCCGGTCGGCCGGCATCCGGTCGACCAGCAGCAGGGCGGTGACGCTGCCGGCCTCGGTGATGGTGCCGGCGAGCACCTGGGCGACGGCGTCGGCCAGGCTGCAGCGGTGGACGGTCATGGCGCCCTCGGTCGCGTCGCGGGCGACGGTGCCGGGGGCCAGCCCGGTGGCGAGGAAGAGGTGGGTGGTGGCGGAACTGCTGCCCGGCAGCGGGTGGATGCGGCCGAGCAACTGCCAGTGGGTGGCGCGGGTGCCGGTCTCCTCCTCCAGCTCCCGCCGCGCGGCCGCCTCCGGCGTCTCCCCGGGCTCGACGCCGCCGCCCGGCAGGTGGGGCAGCCGGCTGTCGGTGAGGTAGAACTCGTCCTCCACGATCAGCAGCTGCCCGGTCGCGTCGAGCGCGACCACCCGGACGGCGTCGGCGACCTGGACGTGCTCGTACGCGAACGCGGCGCTGCCCGGCCCGGCGACGGTGTCGCGCAGCAGCCGGATGAACGGGCCCTCGTGCAGCACCTGTCGCTCGTGCAGCGTCCAGCGGGATGCCTCGGTCATGGTGGTCTCCGTCCGGTGGGTGTCGGGCGAGGACATTCTCGACGGTCCGGGTTCCTGACGATCCGGTAGAACGCGTGCTCGGCGCAGGCGGTAGGTTGCTCGGTGCGGGGGCGGTTCGTGCCCCGAGTGGTGTTGCCGTGGTCACGATCGAGGAGTGGGACCCATGACGTTGCTGGTGAACGGTGCTGTGCTGGTGCGCGAGGCGGAGGCCGAGACGCTGAGCTCGGCGCAGTCGGCGATCCGGCTGCTCGCCGACTCCTCGCACACCGGCGGTGCGCTGAGCACCCAGCGGGTCACCCTGGGCGCGGGGGCCAACGGTGCCACCCCGCACCTGCACACCGCCTCCACCGAGCTGTTCTTCGTCCTGGACGGGCGGCTCCAGGTGCTGGCCGGCGACGAGGTGCACACCGCGAACACCGGCGACCTGCTGGTGGTCCCGCCGAACCGGGCGCACGCCTTCGCCGCGGCCCAGGGCTCGCCGGCCGATCTGCTGATCGTCATCACGCCCGGCGTCGAGCGGTTCGACTACTTCCGGCTGCTGGAGCGGCTGGGCCGCGGTGAGGCGACCCTGGAGGAGCTGCTCGCCAACCAGGAGCGCTTCGACAACCACTTCCTGCAGAGCGAGGCCTGGGACGCCGCCCGCGCCTGACGGTCCGTCCGGCGCGCCCCGTCCGGAGTCACGCCGCCGGCTGGACGGCCGTCCAGCCGGCAGCGCCGAACGCGGGGTCGCCCGGGGCGGCGGTCGCCGGCTGGGTGCCGCCGATGACCTGGTTCAGCGCCTGCTACGGGGTGACGATCCATCCGATCAGCGAGACCAGGAAGCAGAGGCCCGCGGCGGCGGCCATCCAGCCGGCGGTGCGCGCGGCGATCCGGCCGAGGCGGTCGGCCCCGCGCGAGCGCCCCAGGCGGTCCGACAGGCCGGGGGCCCAGCTGAGGACGGCGGTGCCCAGGATGAGCAGGCCGCCCACGGCGGCGAGCAACGCGACCAGCATGCCGCCCAGGCGGACGGCCACGGGCAGCACGCCCACCTCGTAGCAGTTGCCGTCGGCCAGGTGCTGGACCGGGAGGGTGGTGCCGCGGTCGTGGGTGGTGTTGGTGAACGCGTTCTCGTCCGCGGCGCCGCCGCCGTCGGGGCGGAAGGTGCCGTAGCAGGAGGTGGCCTTGTGCTTGCCGCTGCCGATCGTGATGCACTCGTCGATGTGGAGGGTGCCCGGGGCGCCCGCCAGGCGGGCGGCGTACGGGAGGTCCTCGGCGAGGCTGATCGTGCCGACCGTGCCGAGGCCGGTCAGGATGACGGCCAGGAAGGTCATCCAGAGGGTCATGCCGATCCGGCCGAGCAGGCTCTTCGGCAGGTCGTTGCTGCGGGTTTCTCTGCGGTCTCTTCGGCCGGCCATCTCGCTACCCCGTTCGTGTGCTGCTGGTCCTCGTTCGGCGGAGCATCATGGCAGAGCCGGGGAACGGCCGGTCAGCCGCCCCCCGGGGAAACCTGCCCCGGGGCGGCTGCCGGAGGACGCAGCACCGCCGGTCTAGCTGCCGGCCGACACGTTCGTGGCGTCCTGCTCGGCGGCGGCGGCGTCCTTGGCCATCTGCTGGACGTCCGCCTGCACGTGCTGGCGGGCCTGGGCGTCGTTCGGGCCGCCGACGCCCTGGCCGTCGCTCGCCAGCTTGGCGACGTCGGCGCTCATCGAGCCGTTGGCGCTCTGCCAGGAGTTCAGCGACGGCGGCACGGTCGAGCCGGCGAACAGGGTGTCGGCCTGCTTGAAGGCGTCCTGGCCCGGCTTGGCGTCGGCCGCGGCCAGCAGCGACCAGGCGTGGAAGGCGGTGGCGCCCGCCTGGCTGCCCCCGTCGAGTGCGGCCACGCCGGCGTTGAACTCGGTCTGGTAGTAGGCGTCGTTGTCGTGCAGGATCGCCGCCGCCTGCTGGCGGGTGGAGGTCGAGGCGACGTGGCCCTCGGGCTGGCCGGGCCCCGCGGCCGCAGGGTGCGTGGCGGCGGGTCCCGACGGCGCGGCGGCGCTGCCCGGGGACTTGGCGGGCGCGCCGGCGGAGGGCGCGGCCGGGGC
>NZ_JBNQTI010000197.1:0-13755 GCF_050325825.1 Kitasatospora sp. LaBMicrA B282 | reverse complement strand
ACCCGGGAAACATCAACCCCCCACCCCCCCGGAACACCGGATCTGGGTCGTCCCGCCCCCCCCCCCCCGGCTCTGGCGTGCGGTGTGGGGCGGGGCTCGGTGTGGCGCGGCGTGCGCTGTGGCGTGCGGGGATCCGGACGGGCGGCGGATGCGTCCCATCGTCGCTCCCGCCGCCCGTCCGGAGGTCGCCATGGTCCGCGCCCGTCCCCTTCCCCTGCTCCCGCTCGCCGTCACCGGCCTGCTCCTCGGCCTCACCGCCTGCGGCTCCACCGCCCAGGTCAACCCCGGCGGGCCCATGGTGCCCGGCGGCAGCCCGCCGGCCGCCGTGACGCTGGACCTCAGCGACCACGCCGACCACGCCACCGTGCGCACCACCGTCGGCGCCACCGTCCGGGTGACCCTGCACAGCACCTACTGGTCCGCCGCCAGCAGCTCGGCGCCCGACGTCCTCGCCCCCAGCGGCTCCCCCACCAGCGTCCCCTCGCCCGGCTGCGTCCCCGGCGCCGGTTGCGGCACCGTCAGCACCGCCTTCACCGCCCGCGCCGCCGGCACCGCCGTCCTCACCGCGACCCGCACCACCTGCGGCGAGGCCCTCGCCTGCGCCCCCGACCAGCGGACCTACACCGTCACCGTCACCGTGACCGCCCCGACCGGCTGACCCCGCCACCCACCGGCACGACCGGCGCCACCGGCAGGTGGCACGCGTTGCGCCGCGCCAGCACCGCCAGCTCCCGCTGCAGCTGCGGACGCGGAACCGTCAGCACCGGGCACCCGGCGTGCCGCACGCAGTAGCCGCTCACCGACAGGTGCCCGCGCCGCCACCAGTGCCGCTCCCCGCACCCGACGATCAGCACGTCGTCCGGCCCGTCCGCCAGCGCCACCAACGCCGCCCCCGCCTCCCCGCGCACCGCCAACCCCTGCAACGGCACGTCCGCCAGCCCCAGCGGGAACGCCTCCGCCATCGCCCCGCCGAGCCGCTCCACCGCCGCCTCCCGGCACGCGCCCAGCAACGCCCCCTGCGGCGCCCAGACCAGCACCGCCACCAGCTCGGCCCCGGTCCGCCGCGCCTCCTCCGCCCCCCGGTGCAGCGCGGCCAGGCTCCCCAGCGACCCGCTGACCCCCACGATCACCCGCCGCTGCCACTCCCGCTCACCCATCCCCACCACCCCTTCGCCACCGGGCCGCCTACCCCACCAGCAAAACCCGCCCCCACCCCGCCACCCCACTCCCCTGACACTTCCCTGACGACCCCACCCCCGCATCCGAACGCTCCCCTGACGAACCTCCACCTCCCCCTGCGACGAAGCCCAGGCGCCCAGGTGCACCGGGGCCTGCCACGGGTGAAAGTGGGGGTGGCCCGAACTCAGCGCCCACCCCCGGGAGAGACGTACGCATGTACGACAGTGAACGCTCCCGTCGGGCGGTCCTCCTGGGGGTGGGCGTCACCCTGGCAGCCGTCGGTCTGGCACTTGCACATCTCCTCTCGCCCGACACGGCGATCGACGGGACGATCCTCGCCCTGCTCGGCATCGCGGCACTTCCATGGCTGGGCTCGATGTTCAAGAGCATCGAGCTCCCGGGCGGCGTGAAGGCCGAATACCGGCAGCGCCTCGCGGACGTCGAGCGAAAGATGGCGGACGTCGAGAAGGCCGTCATCTACGGCGAGAACGACCATGCGCTCCGTAGGATCGGCCGCGAGGTCACCAATTTCTCTCGGCACCTGGAGCACATCGGGCTGGGCGTCGTCACCGAGGCCCCGAAGATCGACCTCCAGCGCGCACCAGAGCACTACGCGTCGGCATATGACGCAGAGACGAACGTCATCGGAGTCGATCCACGGTCAGCCAACAGTCCAGGCATGACGTTGCACGAGTACGCGCATGTCGCCCTCATGTCCTCGGGCTTCAACTTCAAGTCCCCGAGAGACACGCTCGGTCCGATCGAGGCTGGGCTTGCAACCTATCTGACCTGCAGTTACCTGGACTCACCGCGCCTGGGGATGATCACTGCCCGCGCGTTCTCCCTCGGCCTGGTCGGATACTGGCTCGATGGCAGTTCCTTCGCACCGGACCTGCCCCGACGACGGCGACGACCTTCCCGCGCCTGGACGTCTCAACGCGGAACGGTCTGGGGTCAGGTGCTCTGGCGGACACGCTGTGCCGGTGAGCCCCACGACGTGTTCGGATTCGACAGCGCCGTGGCATCCGCATGGCGCAGCGCGGCTGCCATCGACGGCGCCACGGAAGATGCCTTCACCGACTCGCTCAGCGACGAACTCCTGCGCCGAGGTCTGAATCGACATGCCGGCAATTTCACGAAGTTCGCAACCGAGTGCAGGTTGACCGAAGCCCCACGCGATTCCGACTGAGGTCGACCGATTCAAGGTACAGACCCTCTGCCGATCGATCGACCAAGCCGGATGGCGTCCGTACGACCTACGGTCTGACTGCGGGGACCTTCCTACCCACCCCCCGTAGCCGCGAGTCCCTCTCGATCTCCGTCCGGCGCGATTGCAGCCACCGTATGCGGGGCCGCTGACAGTGGCGGCAGCGAGCGGAGTCCGGTCCGTGGCTGGTCCGCGAGCGGGCCACCATTCGGACGCAAAACGAAGCAGCCCCCTGATCTGCGTTTCCGCAGATCAGGGGGCTTCTTCTATCCTGTGGCTGGTGCAGGGTTCGAACCTGCGTAGCTTGCGCGACAGATTTACAGTCTGCTCCCTTTGGCCGCTCGGGCAACCAGCCAGGATGTTGGCCGTTCGGGGGCTTGCCCCGTTCGACTGGGTAAACCTTACCTGATGACTGGGGGTGCTCCGCCACTCGATTGGTCACGTGATGATCAAGGGGGTGGGGTGGGGTGGCGCTGGATAGGCTGGGGCTGTGAGTGCCCCGCATGGGTGGGGCGTGTGTTGCCGACAGCGCAAGGAGACCACCACAGATGGCCGACTCCAGTTTCGACATCGTCTCGAAGGTCGAGAAGCAGGAGGTCGACAACGCGATCAACCAGACCTCCCGTGAGATCGCCACCCGCTACGACTTCAAGAACGTCGGCGCGACCATCGGCTGGACCGGTGAGCGGATCGAGATGAAGGCCGACGGCGAGGAGCGGGTCAAGGCCATCCTCGACGTCCTGCAGAGCAAGCTGATCGCGCGCAAGATCTCCCTGAAGGCGCTGGACGCCGGCGAGCCGCAGCTGTCCGGCAAGGAGTACAAGATCTTCGCGACGATCAAGGAGGGCATCTCCCAGGACAACGCCAAGAAGATCTCCAAGATCATTCGCGACGAGGGCCCGAAGGGCATCAAGGCGCAGATCCAGGGCGAGGAGCTGCGGGTCTCCTCGAAGAGCCGGGACGACCTGCAGGCCGTGCAGGCGCTGCTCCGCGACAAGGACCTGGACTTCGCCATCCAGTACGTCAACTACCGCTGACCAGCACGGTAGTTCGGCGGTAGGGCCGGTAGGGCCAGCCGGCTGGCCAGGCAGGAACCGCAGGTACGAGGGCACCGCGTGGGCGCCCGGCCGCGACGGCAGTCGCGCGGCCGGCGCCTGCGCGGTGCCCTCGTGCACACAGGCGCGAGCCGGACCCCGGGACGTTGCGGTCGCGCCATCGGCCGATTCCTGAGAATTTGATGTATGTCTGCTGGACATCACAGACCTACCTCAAACGGGTGGGAACCGGCGCAGTCCAGGCCAGGCGGCGCACGAGGGGTAGGCGCAACCGGGTGCGCGGGGGCAGGATCGGGGGCGCGCGGGTCACGAGCCGGCGCCCGGGCTCAGTAATTCTTAAAAGTCGAGCATTACGTTGACCCGGCTTGCCCCACCAGGATCTCTCGAAGGGGACGCCACCGGTGACCAGCCCGCTCCACCTCGTCCGTCCTGCCACCGACGCGACCCGTCAGCAGCCGGGCCGTCCCCCGACGCTCCCCGGGAGCCCAGACACGGAGGTGAGCCCGAGCGGTGCCTCGGGCGTCAGTGGCACGGGCGTCAGCAGCGGCGACACGGGCAGCAGCGGCACGGTCGGCAGTAGCGACGGCGCGGTCGGCGGTGTCAGTGGCACGGTCGGCGCCCGCGGCGAGCTCAGAGGCGACCGGGCGGGGCTGTGGCGGTGGGCGCGCTACCTGCGGTTCCTGGCCTGGCCGGTGTACTTCTTCTCGCTCTGGCGGTACATCGCGGACAACGGCCTGCCGTACCAGAACGACGTGGTCTTCTGCTGGCTGATAGGGGCACTGATCGCCGCCGCGGTGCAGGGCGGGTACCGGTTCGGTTGGCTGCGGGTGCTCCGCGACTGGCTGCCGGTGATGGGTGCCGTGTACGTGTACTCGCTGTTGCGCGGCTACGGCGCGCACACGCCGTGGCCGGTGAACTGGCGGCCGCAGCTGGCGATCGACAAGGTGCTCGGCTTCGGGCAGGTCTGGTCGGTGCGGCTGCAGCACTGGCTCTACACGCCGGGGCATCCGCACTGGTACGACTACCTCTGCGTGACCGTCTACATGACGCACTTCTTCGCGATCTTCGTCGTGCTGGCGGTGCTCTGGCAGCGGCGGCACGACCGGTTCACCCGGCTGCTGGCCCTCTACCTGGCGCTGACCTTCGCCGGTTTCGCGACGTACATCCTGTACCCGGCCGACCCGCCGTGGCTGACCGCGCAGAACGGGCACCTGCCGGACCTGACCCGAGTGGTCTCGGACGTCCTCACCCAGAGCGGCCTGCCGCGGGCCGGGTCGATCTTCGAGAACGGCAGCCAGTTCGACAACGACGTGGCCGCGATGCCCTCGCTGCACGCCGCCTACCCGATGCTGCTGGCGCTCTTCTTCTGGCCCACCGCCGGGCGCAAGCTGCGGGTACTGCTGGCCGCCTACCCGCTCGCGATGGCGTTCACCCTGGTCTACGGCGCCGAGCACTTCGTGATCGACGTGCTGATGGGCTGGCTGTACGCGGCGGCCGTGTACTACGGCCTCAGCCGGGTGCTGGACCGGCGGGCGGCCAAGCGCGCCCTGCGGCAGACCGAGCAGGAGCTGGCGCAGCGCGGCCGGGCGACCGCCGGCGCGGGTGCGGGCGGCGGTGGCTTCGACCCGGACGGCGGTCCGGAGCCGGCCGGCGCCACCGCGATGAGTGCGTGAGCCAGCCGGAACGAGAGAGTCCGGTGATCGGCTGAGAGGCCGCGGGGCGGCGTGAGGGGCGGTGCGCGGGAGCGACCGGGAACGGCAGACTGACCCGGTGCAGACTCCCCGCGACGACACCGCCCCCTTCCGCCCGAACGCCGCGCAGCTGGCCGCGGCCCAGGACGCCACCATCCCCGATGTGGCTGCGCCGGGGCTGCGGGTGCTGTTCTGCGGGATCAACCCGGGGCTCTGGTCCGGGGCGACCGGGCACCACTTCGCCCGCCCCGGCAACCGTTTCTGGCCCGCCCTGCACCGCTCCGGCTTCGCCCCGCGGCTGCTGCGGCCGGACGAGCAGGGCGACCTGCTCGCGCTGGGGTTGGGGATCACCAACGTGGTGGCGCGGACCAGTGCGAAGGCCGACGAGCTGAGCCGGGCCGAGCTGCGCGAGGGCGGGGCGGCGCTGGCCGAGCGGGTGGCGACGCTGCGGCCGCGGGTGCTGGCGGTGCTCGGGATCGGCGCGTACCGGACGGCGTTCGGGAAGCCGCGCGCGGTGGTGGGGCGGCAGCCGGAGGGGCTGGGGGACACCGAGGTCTGGGTGCTGCCCAACCCGAGCGGACTGAACGCGCACTACACCCTGGACGCCCTGGCGGCGGAGTTCCGCACGCTGCGCGAGGCCGTGGAGTAGGGCGAGGCGGGCCGGGACCCCCTCATTCCATGAGCCCGATTCATGGAACCGCCCCTCCCGTCGACCCGACCCCCTGCTCCCCGCCCCCGCGGACTCCTAGCGTGATCGACATCCCGGGCGATCCCCCGGCGATCACCTCGGCGATCACCCGCCGCCCAGTCACAGGAGCCCGCGATGCCCCGTCAGTCCCAGGCCGTCCACCTGGTCTCCCGCCCCACCGGCCGGCCCAGCGCCGCGAACTTCGACTTCGTCACGGAGCAGCTGCCGCCGCTGCCCGCCGGGCAGGTGCTGGTGGAGAACGTCTACCTCTCGGTGGACCCGTACATGCGCGAGGCGATGGACGAGGGCGGCTGGGAGCTGAACGCGCCGCTGGAGGGGCGCACGGTCGGGCGGGTGATCGAGTCCCGGACGCCGGAGCTGGCGGTGGGGGACCTGGTCTTCCACCGGCGCGCCTGGCGCACCCACGTCCAGCTGACCCCGGCCGAGCTGCGGCGGCTGCCGGCACTCGACGGCGTGCCGCTGAGCACCCACCTGAGCCTGCTCGGCGGCACCGGCCTGAGCGCCTGGGTCGGGCTGACCCGGGTGCTGCGGCTGCAGCCGGGCGAGTCGCTCTTCGTCACCGCCGCGGCCGGCGGGGTGGGCAGCGCGGCGGGACAGTTCGCCCGGCTGCTCGGCGCGGACCTGATCGTCGGCAGCACCGGTTCGGCGGCCAAGGCCCGGCACCTGGTCGAGCAGGTCGGCTTCGACGCGGCCTTCGACTACCACCTGGCCCCGGTGGCCGAGCAGCTGCGCGCCGCCGCGCCGCACGGGGTCGACGCGGTGCTGGAGAACGTGGGCGGCGAGCACCTGGAGGGCGCGCTGGACGGGCTGCGCGACGGCGGCCGGCTCGCCTGGGTCGGTGCGGTGGCGCAGTACAGCAGCACCGAACCGCCGGCGGCGCCGCGCAACCTGTACCAGGTGGTGGGCAAGTCGCTGCGGCTGGAGGGCTTCCTGGTCCGCAACCACCTGGACGCCCAGCAGGAGCTCACCGACTTCCTGGTGCCGCACCTGCGGTCGGGGCGGATCCGGCCGCAGGAGACGGTGGTGACGGGCTTCGAGAAGGTGGTGGACGCCTTCCTCGGCATGCTCGACGGCGCGAACACCGGCAAGATGCTGGTCCAGGTGGGCGAGGCCTGAGCGCTACCCCAGACCCGCCGGCCGCGGCCCGGTGTACACCGCGCGCGCCCGCATCCGCAGCGGGGCCGCCTGGTACTCCTCCATCGCGTGGGCCAGCCACCCCGCGGTCCGGGCCACCGAGAAGATCACCTCGCCGGCCTCCACCGCCATCCCGGTGAGCTGCGCGAAGGCGGCCAGCGCCAGGTCCACGTTGGCGCTCTCGGCGATCGGCGCCCGCGGCCCGCCGGCCGCCCGGACCAGCTGCTCGACCGCCGCCAGCACCGGACCGGCGCCCGGCAGTCGGCCGACCGCGGCGAGCAGCGCGACCGCGCGGGGGTCGCCCTGCGGGTAGAGCCGGTGACCCAGCCCGGGGATCGGGCGACCGGTGCGCAGGTACTCGGAGACCACCGGCACCGCGTCCCCGGCGGCCAGTACCTCGCCGAGCACCCGGTGGGCCAGCGCGCTCGCGGCGCCGTGCAGCGGCCCGTCGCTGGCGCCCAGGCCGGCCGAGACCACCGCGTACGGGTGCGCCCGCGCCGAGGCGGCGACCCGGGCGGCGACCGTGGAGACCGCCAGCTCGTGGTCGGCCAGCAGCACCAGGGCCCGGTCCAGGCAGTCGACGGCCCCGGCCGGCGGCGGCGCGGCGGACAGCCGGGTCCACAGACGGGCGGCGAGCGAGTCCCCGGACCCGACCCCGACCGACTCCCCCGACCTCACCGGCTCCCCCGACGGCCCGGGTTCAGCCGACGGCCCGGGTTCGGCCGACGGCTCGGCCCACGGCCCCGGCAGCGCCTCCACCAGGGCCGCGATCAGCGCCGCACCGGTGGCCCGGACGTTCTCGGGGCGCAGGTCGAAGCGGAGCGGATCCAGCGAGGCCGCCACCGCGGCCGCGACCCGCAGCCGGTCGGGCAGCCGGGTGCCGGCGGGCAGCGTGTCGCCGGCCCGGCGCAGCCCGGCGACCAGCTCGGGGGCCGCCACCAGCCGCACGCCCGGCTCGGCGCCGACGCCCCAGAGCAGGCCCACCGCCGCCTCGAACCGGTGCCGCTCGGCGAACCGCACCGCGTCCACCCCGCGGTAGTAGAGCCGGCCGTCCTCGATCAGGGTCAGCTCGGTGCGCACGGTGACCGGCTCGCTCGACGGCCACTCGGCCCCCGCCCCGCTCGCGCCGCCCGCCCCGCCGCCCCCGGGCCGCGGCAGTTGCCGGCGCTGGCCCGCCGCCAGTGCCGCCACCTCCGCGGCGTCGAAGGTGCTGCCCTTGCCGCCGGGCACCCGCTCGCTGCTCAGCAGTCCGCGACTGGCGTAGGCGTAGACCGTCTGCACCTTGACTCCGAGCAGCTCGGCGACCTGCTGCGTGGTCAACCTGCCGGCGCTCATCCATGGCCTCCCATCAGGCCCGCCGACCTCCCGGCGACCCGTCCGCAGTATCTCACATTGATTTCAGTCAACGTTGACAACATGGATCAATGCTCGCAGAGTACTGCCTGTCAGCCGTTCCGGTACTCCATGAGGAGGTACTCCATGTCGACCGCGACAACCCTGTCCCCGACGAACGTCGCCACCCCCGGCAGCGCGGGCATAGAGGTGCCCCGCGGCCTCAAGGGCGTCGTGGTCACCGAGACCGCGCTCAGCGACGTCCGCGGCCTGGAGGGCTTCTACCACTACCGGCAGTACTCGGCGATCGAGCTGGCCGAGCAGCGCACGCTGGAGGACGTCTGGCACCTGATGCTGCTCGGCGAGCTGCCGGACGCCGCCGCCCGGGCCGCCTTCCACGCCCGCACCGCCCCGCTGCGCCGGCTGCCCGAGGCGCTGCGCGCCGTGCTCCCCGCACTCGCCGCCGCCACCCGGGCGGCCGGCCCGCTGGCCGCCCTCGGCCCCGCGCTCTCCGTCGCGGCCGCCGACCGGGGCCTGCGCCCGCTCTACGACACCGCCCCCGAGCAGCGGCTGGCGGACGCGCTCTTCGCCACCGCCCTGGTGCCCACCGTGCTCACCGCGGTGCACCGGCTGCAGCACGGCGAGCAGCCCGTCGAGCCGCGCGCGGACCTGCCGTACGCCGCCAACTACCTCTACATGTTGACCGGCCGCGAGCCCGGCCCGGCCGAGGCCCGGGCGATCGAGCGCTACCTGATCGCCACCGTCGACCACGGCTTCAACGCCTCCACCTTCACCTCCCGGGTGATCGCGTCCACCGGCGCCGACCTGGCCGCCTGCCTGGTCGGCGGGCTGGGCGCGCTCTCCGGACCGCTGCACGGCGGCGCGCCCAGCCGGGCCCTGGACACCCTGGACGAGATCGGCACCCCGGACCGGATCGACCCGTGGATCCGCGCCCGGGTGCTGGCCGGCGACCGGATCATGGGCTTCGGGCACCCGGTCTACCGCACCGAGGACCCGCGCTCACGGATGCTGCGCGGGGTCGCCGAGAGCTTCGGCGGCGGGCTGGTGGAGTTCGCCGTGGCGGTGGAGCGCCAGGTGCTGGCGATCCTGGACGAGCTGAAGCCGGGCCGCGAGCTGCACACCAATGTGGAGTTCTACGCGGGCGTGGTGATGCACCTGTGCGGGCTGCCGCGGGAAATGTTCACCCCCACCTTCGCGGCCGCCCGCGCCATCGGGTGGAGCGCCAACATCCTGGAGCAGGCCGCCGACAGCAAGATCATCCGACCGGCCGCCCGCTACGTCGGCCCGGCCGTGCCCCAGCCGGTCCCAGGGCTCTGAGCGCACTCACCACCCGGCGAGGACTCACCACCCGGCGAAGCGCTGGTCGGTGCGGACCACCTCGCGCCCCAGCGGCATCAGCGAGATCGGGATCAGCTTCAGGTTCGCCCACCCGAACGGGATCCCGATGATCGACAGGAAGAGCGGGATGCTGGTCACCAGGTGTCCCAGGGCCAGCCACCACCCCGCGAAGACGAACCAGATCACGTTCCCCACGCAGGAGGCCGCCCCCGCCTCCGGCCGCTCGACCGTGGTGCGGCCGAACGGCCACAGGACGTAGCCGGCGATCCGCAGGGACGCGATGGAGAACGGGATGGTGACGATGAAGATCAGGCACACCAGCGCGGCCAGCAGGTAACCGAGCGCCAGCCAGATCCCGCAGAAGACCAACCACAGCACGTTGAGGACCACCTCGAGCACCTTCATGCCTCCACCCTGCCCGAGGCCGGCCCGGGTCGCCACGCCCCACCGCACACCCCGCCACGCCACGCCACGCCACGCCACGGCCGAACACCCCCGCCACGCCCGGCGGCGTTGGGCCGTGTCGGTGAGTGTTCCCACGTCGGTCATCCCGATGTGGCGGCCCGGCCCGTCCGGAATGGTTGAGTGGCCCGGTGACCGAGCTGGCCAGGGCGTGGCGCGCGCCGCAGTCGGATGGTGGTGCGGATGGCGAGTGACCGCGGTTTCCCGTCCCGGGGCGTCTGGCGGCGACCGGGGCTGCGCTGGGTGGACGTGCTGGTGGTGGCGGCGCTGGTCGGCCTGCTGTTCGGGCTGCTGCGGCTGGCACCGGGACTGAACGCCCCGTTCCTGCCCAACCAGGCACCGCAGTCGGTCTCCACCGACCCGGCCAACCTGCCGTACTACGCCGTCCGTTCGATGCTGCGGATGTTCGTGGCGCTGATCGCCTCGGTGCTCTTCACCTTCGTCTACGCCACCGCCGCGGCCCGGTCCCGGCGGTGGGAGAAGGTGCTGCTGCCGGTGCTGGACATCCTGCAGTCGGTGCCGGTGCTCGGCTTCCTCTCGGTCACCGTGACGGCCTTCATCAACCTCTTCCCGGGCTCCACGCTGGGCCTGGAGTGCGCCTCGATCTTCGCCATCTTCACCGCGATGGCGTGGAACATGACCTTCGCGTTCTACTACTCGCTGATCAGCCAGCCGCGCGAGCTGGACGAGGCCGCCCGGGTGATGCGGCTGACCAAGTGGCAGCGGTTCTGGCGGCTGGACGTGCCCAGCGGGATGATCCCGCTGGTCTGGAACGGGATGATGAGCTTCGGCGGCGCCTGGTTCTTCCTGGCCGCCTCCGAGTCGATCAGCGTGCTCAACCACCACTACGCGCTGCCCGGCATGGGGTCCTACGCGGCCGCCGCGATCGCCGACGGCAACCTCGGCCAGGTGGGGGTCGCGATCGCCGTCATGGTGGTCCTGGTGATCGGCATCAACGTGCTCTTCTGGCGGCCGATGACGGCCTGGTCGGAGCGGTTCCGGGTGGAGGAGTCGGAGTCCTCCGAGCGCCCCCGCAGCCTGGTGCTGGACGTGCTGCGCCGGTCCAGCGTCCCGGCGAAGCTGGGGCGACCGCTGCGGCCGGTGGGCCACGCCCTGGACCGCGGCACCCGGATCTTCGGGCTGGCCGAGCACCCGCTGGCCCGCCCGGTGGCGCGCGAGCGCACCGGGGACGTCTTCTTCGCGGGCGCGGTCAGCGTCGTGGTGGTCTGGGGCGCCTGGCAGGCCTTCGACTACGTGAGCACCACGGTCGGGCTCGGCGAGTTCGGGCACGCCTTCTACCTCGGGGCGGCGACCTTCGGGCGGGTGGTGCTGCTGCTGGTCGTGGCCACCGTGGTCTGGGTGCCGATCGGGGTCTGGATCGGGATGAACCCGAAGGTGCTGCGGTTCGCCCAGCCGGTGGTGCAGGTGCTGGCCAGCTTCCCGGCCAACTTCCTCTTCCCGTTCGCCACCGCCGCCTTCATCGCGCTCGGCATCTCGCTGAACATCGGCTCGGTGCTGCTGATGGCGCTGGGCGCGCAGTGGTACATCCTGTTCAACGTGATCGCCGGCGCCTCGGCCATCCCGTCCGACCTGCGCGAGGCGATGACCGGCTTCCACGTGCGGGGCTGGCTGCGCTGGCGCACCCTCATCCTGCCGGCGGTCTTCCCCTACTACGTGACCGGCGGGATCACCGCGGCCGGCGGTGCCTGGAACGCCTCGATCGTGGCCGAGGTCGTCGACTACGGCTCGCACCACCTGACCGCCACCGGCCTGGGCGCCTACATCGCGAACGCCACCGGGGTCGGGAGCTTCCCGAAGATCCTGGTCGGCGTGGTGGTGATGAGCGTCTACGTGGTGGCCCTCAACCGGGTGCTGTGGCGGCGCATGTACCGCCTGGCCGAGACCCGTTATGCACTCTGACTGGAGCTGACCGAGCATGACGACCGCAACCCCGGACCCCACCCGCAGCACCATCGTCGCGGCCGACGGCGTCACCAAGACCTTCAGCACCCCGGACGGGCGCGCCCTGCCGGTGCTGGACGACATCGACATGCGCCTCGACGAGGGCGAGATCGTCGCCCTGCTGGGCAAGTCCGGCTCCGGCAAGTCCACCCTGCTGCGCTGCCTGGCCGGCCTGATCGCGCCCTCCTCGGGCACCGTGGCCTACCGCGGCGCCCCGCTGACCGCCGCCAGTCCCGGGGTGGCGATGGTCTTCCAGTCCTTCGCGCTGCTGCCCTGGCTGACCGTGCAGCAGAACGTGGAGCTGAGCCTGCAGGCCCGCGGGGTCGGCGAGGTCGAGCGGCGGGAGCGGGCGCTGAAGGCGATCGACCTGATCGGCCTGGACGGTTTCGAGGGCGCCTACCCCAAGGAGCTGTCCGGCGGCATGCGCCAGCGGGTCGGCTTCGCGCGCGCCCTGGTCGTGGAGCCGGACGCGCTCTTCATGGACGAGCCGTTCTCCGCCCTGGACGTGCTCACCGCGGAGAACCTGCGCAACGAACTGGTCGGCCTCTGGGAGGGGCACGAGGCGCCGGTGAAGTCGGTGCTGATCGTCACCCACAACATCGAGGAAGCGGTGCTGCTGGCCGACCGGATCCTGGTGCTCTCGGCCAACCCGGGCCGGATCCGGGCCGAGCTCAAGGTCGACCTGGCCCGCCCGCGCGACCGCCGCACCCCGCAGTTCGAGGCGCTGGTGGACACCGTCTACGGGATCCTCACCGGCCGCGAGGAACGCGAGGAGCGCGAGGCGGCGGCCGCCGCGGGCGCCGCCGAGGCGGCCGTGCCCCGGCAGGCCGCCACTCCGATCACCACCCCGCTGCCGCAGGCCAGCGTCGGCGGGCTGGCCGGTCTGCTGGAGATCCTGCTCTCGATGGGCGGCGAGGAGGGCCTGGCCGAGATCGCGGACGAGCTGAACTTCGAGGTCGACGACCTGCTGCCGCTGGTCGACGCCGCCGTGCTGCTCGGCTTCGCCAACACCGCCGGCGCCCGGATCGCGATCACCGAGGCGGGCCGCGAGTTCACCGCCGCCGACATCCTGACCAGCAAGCCGCTGTTCGCCCGCAACGCGGCCCGGCGGGCCCCGCTGGTGCGCGCCGTGGTGCAGGCGCTGGCCGCCACCGAGGGCCACAAGCTGCGCGAGGACCTCTTCCTGGACCTGCTGCGGCGCGGCTTCGACGGGGACGAGGCGCGGCGCCAGCTGGACATCGCGATCGTCTGGGGACGGTACGGTGAGCTCTACGACTACGACGCCGACGACGGCGAGTTCGTCCTGGAGCCGGGGGCGGAAGCGGCGCTCTGAGCGCCGTGCGGCCGGGCCGGGCGCCCTGGGGGTGCCGGTTCGGGTAGCCCCTAAGAATGCTCCGAGAAACACTTGCTAGATTGCGCAATCAAGCAACTGGCGGAAGAGTGCGGGAGCACAGGTGGCGGAGCACTGGGCCGAACGGCCCGACGACGACATAGCCGGGTGGCCGGGAGGCCCCGAGCCGTCCTGGCCGGCGACCGCCGCGGCCCCGCCGCCCGACCGGGCCGGTTCGCCGGAGTGGGGCGGCCCGCACGAGTGGGCCGAACCGCAGGGCTGGGCCGAACCGCCGACCGGTCCCGCCGGTCCCGCCGGCGCCGCCGCGGAGCCGG
>NZ_JBNQTI010000196.1:0-13829 GCF_050325825.1 Kitasatospora sp. LaBMicrA B282 | reverse complement strand
GAAGTACCTCCCAGCCTTCGGCGGGAGGTACTTCCACGGCCGCACTCCCAAATCGCCCAAGTACGTTCAGCAGGAGGCCGACCCGGGCCCACGCCCACACCGGGGCCGCCACCCAGCCGCAAGGCTGGGTGGTGGCCCCGGTGTGGTGGCCCCGGTGTGGTGGCCCCGGTGTGGTGGCCCCGGTGTGGTGGCCCCGGTGTGGTGGCCCCGGTGTGGTGGCCCCGGTGTGGTGGCCCCGGTGTGGTGGCCCCGGTGTGGTGGCTGGGGGAGCTGGGCGCTGGTCCGACGCGCATGACCAGGCAGGCCCCCAGCCGGTCACCGCGCCCGGGGCCGGGGTGGCAGGCGTTGCTCGAACCAGACCACCTTGCCGCCGCCCAGGCGGGTGGAGCCCCAGGAGTCGGCGCACTTGGCGACCAGTTCCAGGCCGCGGCCGCGCTCCTCGTCGGGGCCGGCCTTGCGGCGGCGGGGGAGCTGGGCGCTGTCGTCGCCGACCTCGCAG
The DNA here is from genome assembly GCF_050325825.1 of Kitasatospora sp. LaBMicrA B282. Taxonomy (NCBI): domain Bacteria; kingdom Bacillati; phylum Actinomycetota; class Actinomycetes; order Kitasatosporales; family Streptomycetaceae; genus Kitasatospora; species Kitasatospora sp. LaBMicrA B282. The sequence continues at coordinate 13,330 of NZ_JBNQTI010000196.1, read as the reverse complement.
CGCAGGACCGAGGTGCGGACCAGGCGCAGCGTGACCGGCTTCTTGGCGTGCTGGACCGCGTTGGTGACCAGCTCGCTGACCATCAGTTCGGTGTTCTCCGCCAGTTCGTCCAGCCCCCAGCGGCGCAGCGCGTGCCCGGCCAGCCGGCGGGCCCGCCCCGGGGTCTCGTTGCGCGGCTGGAGGTACCAGTAGGCGACGTCGTTCGCCGGGATCCCGTCGAAGGCGGCGGCGAGCAGCGCGATGTCGTCGCCCCGGTCGCCGGGCGGCAGGATCCGCAGCGCCTCGTGGCAGAGCTGCTCGGGGGAGTGCTGGTGCACCCCGGAGAGCCGCTCGCGCAGCCGCTCCAGGCCGGCGGAGAGCGGGCGGCGGCGGGTCTCCACCAGTCCGTCGGTGAAGAGCAGCAGCGCGGAGCCGGGCGGCGCGTCCAGCTCCTGGGAGGCGAAGTCCACCCCGCCGACCCCGATCGGCGCGCCCGCCGGGAGCTGTTCGAGCAACTCGGCCCGTCCGTCCGGGTGGATCAGCGCGGGCGGCATGTGGCCGGCGTTGGCCACCACGATCCGGTTGGCGATCGGGTCGTAGACCGCGAACACGCAGGTGGCCAGGTGCTGTTCGCGGCCCAGCCGCTGGGCCTGCTCGTCCAGGTGGTAGAGCACCTCGTGCGGCGGCAGGTCGAGCGCGGCCAGGGTCTGCGCACTGGTCCGCAGCTGGCCCATCACCGCGGCCGAGGTGAGCGAGTGGCCCATCACGTCGCCGACGATCAGCGCGACCCGGTTGCCCGGCAGCGGGACCGCGTCGTACCAGTCGCCGCCGACCTGGGAGTCGGCCTCGCCCGGCAGGTAGCGGTGGGCCAGCCGCACGCCGTGCGGCTGCGGCAGTTCGTCCGGCAGCATGCTGCGCTGCAGCTTGCCGGCGATCTCCGACTCCCGGGTGTAGCGCTGGGCGGTGTCGATCGCCAGGCCGGCCAGCGTGGCCAGGTGGGCGGCGGTCTGGGTGTCGGCGGGGTCGAACCGGGCCGGCTCCTTGGTGTGGTCGCCGTGCCGGGTGTGCGCGTGCAGCAGGTGGTAGTCGTCGTCCGGCTTGCCGGGCCGGCGGACCAGCACCAGCAGCCCGAGCATCGAGTCGGCCCGCCGCGCCCGCGGTCCGCCGGTCCGCGCCGGCCCGCCCTTCTCCCGGCCGCGCAGCGGGAGGGCGAGCAGCGCGGTGCCGTGGGCCAGTCCGGCCAGCGCGCGGGCGCCGTACAGCTCGGCGAAGAGCGGCCGCAGCCGTTCGCCCTCGGCGGTGCCGAGCACCACCGGGCCGGCTGGCGACGCCTCGCGCAGCGCCCGTTCCAGCGCTCCGCCGGGCCGCGCGCCGACCACCCGGCGGCCGCCGCCGAGCCGGGTGCCCTCGGACCGGTGCAGCCGCAGCCGCAGCGGGCCGGAGCGGTCACGCCCGGGCGCCGGGACGCTGCCCGGGGCGCGCTCGATCAGGTGGACGAGGGCGGCGTCGGCCAGCGCCGGGACCAGCACCTTGACCAGGCTGCGCACGGTCGCGGCCGGGTCCAGGCTGGTGTTGATCCGCCGGGTGGCCTCGTTGAGGTAGCCGAGTCGTTCGGTGACGGCCTGCCGCACCCGCAGGTGCAGGGGTGGCGGCGGCGCGCCGGTGCCGGCGGCGGGCTGCCCGGGCGGCGGACGGCGCTGGGCCGGCACGGCGGGCGGCTGGCCGGCCTGGGGGGAGGGAAGGTCGCGCACGGCTGCCGTTCTTACTGGTCGGATCTGGTGGAGCTGAGGCGGGCGGGTAGGTCGGGCTCTCGAACGGACGGGTCGGGCTCTCGGAACGGGTGGGTGGGGCTCTGGGAAACGGATGGGTCGGGCTCTCGGAACGGGTGGCTGGGTGTTCGGGCGGGCTGCTGCCGGCGGGTCGACCGTGGCCGGGCCGTTCGGCGGTTCAGCCGGCCCGGCGACAGTGCAGGAAGAGCTGTTCCTCCGGTGGCAGGGTGGTGCAGGCGGGCGCGTACGGGCGGCCGCTCAGCGCCTCGACGGTGAAGCCGGCCTGCCGCAGCACCTCGGTGAGCTCCTCGCGGAGGAACCCGCTGATCCGGATCTCCTGACCCAGGAAGCGCAGCGGGTAGTCGTCCAGGTCGGCCTCGACCAGGCCGAGCGCCAGCAGCCCGCCGGGGCGCAGCAGGGTCCGGATCCGGCGCAGGGCCACCCGGATCTCCTGCTGCGGCAGCAGGATCAGCGAGAAGAACGCGGCGGCCCCGGCGAACCGGCCGGCCCCGGCCGGGCCCAGCTCGGGCAGGCCCCAGGCGGTCTCGGCGCGGGGCGTGGCCAGGTCGTACAGGTCCATCCGGTGGTAGGCGGTCGCGCCGGGCGCCCGCCGCCGGGCCAGCGAGAGCATGCCGTCGGACAGGTCGATCGCGGTCACCGCCAGCCCGCCCTCGACGAGCTGGCGCAGCGTCGGATCGCCGGCGCCGCAGCCGATGTCCAGCACCGGCGCACCCGGCGGAAGCTCACTCAGCAGTCGGTGGCCGGCGGCGAGCTGGCCGTGCTTGGCGGGAAAGGCCTCGCAGTAGCGGGCACCGATGGCGTCGAACGCCACCGCCTGCAGTGCGCGCTCCGCACTGCGGCAGGCCGGGGCAGGCCCGGCGGTCCCACCCCGGGCGGGGTCCGATATCTGTCCCGTCGTCACGATTGAGAGGCACCTTTCCCGCCTGCCACCCCGGCCGCCGCGCCGCGCGCCCGCCCGGTGTGCCGCGTGTCCCGCCCTACGCCGCCTGTCGAGCCCTCCGACCACTCCGTCCCCGGGACCGTGCCGTCCCGCCGGGGCACGCCCACCCATCGCGCGTGCCACCTGGCCTCTGAGAATATGCGTGATCACCGCGCTATGGAGTCCGTTTCCGGCCAACTCATGCGGACGGGGATCAAACCGCCTGGCCGACGGAAGCATCGCGGGGCGGACCGGGGTGGTGCGAGCCGGTGCCGCGCGCCCGCCGAGCGCGCCGGCTGCCGCGAAACCCGGTGGACGATCCGACGGTATGCCTGGGACGGTGGAGCCGGGCGGAAGGCCTGGTTCCGGTGCGCGCGACGGGCGTTTATCGAACGTCAATCGCGAACTGTCAGAGTCTTCTCAGCGCCGGGGAAGCGCGACAGAGGTGCTCCCGCAGCCGGGGGGCTGCGGGGTCACCTCGTCCCGGGGGGGATGGGGACGCTTCCCGCACAACGGGGGGACACCGGGGTGAACGGGGGAGCAGGGCACGGGGGCCCTGCTTGGGGGGAACCCCGGTGACTACGGCGCGTCGTTGGAAGAAGGCTCGGTGTGCTGGTCATCGATGAGGCTCCGCACGGCGTTGGCCTCCGGCACACCGAGCCGCGTGAAGATCCCATGTGCCTCGGCCAGCACGGCCAGCCCCCGTTCGGGCTGGCCCAGCCGCAGCAGCGCCTCGCCGAGCGCGGCGTTGGCCAGGCCCTGGCAGTAGGCGGTGTCCATCTCCTGAGCGATGGTCAGCGCCTCCTCCGCCGCCAGCGCCGCCTCCTTCACCTGGTCGTCGGCGAGCAGGCAGCCGGCCAGCCGGGCGAGCGAGAGGCCCTCCCAGACCGGCTGCTGCTGGTCCTGGTAGAGCTGGTGCGCCTCGCGCAGCTGGGTGGCGGCCTCGGCCGGCGAACCGGTGCTGCGCAGCACGACGCCGAGCTGGTACAGGGTGTCGGCCAGGCAGCGCACGTTGCCCGAGGAGCGGGCGGTGGCCACTGCCTCCGTCGCCGAGCCGACGGCCGCGTCCCAGTTCTCCAGCTTGAGGTGGACCCGCGCGATGTTGCCCTGGATCCGGGCGGCGCTGCCCATCGCGGCCAGCGTGGTCGACAGGTCGCGCGCCTCCTCGAGGAAGGGCAACGCCTCGGCCGGGCGGCTGGCGGTCAGCACGCTGCCGAGCGCGCTGCTGGCCGCCGACCGCAGACCCGGTGCCTGGGTCCCCACATGGGCCAGGCAGTTCCGGAAGGACTGCTCGGCCTCCCGGTAGTCACCGGTCAGGTAGGCGAAGAAGGCGACCGTGTAGTGGACCCGGGCGAGCGCCTCGTGGTCCTGGCACTCGGCGGAGGCGCGCTCGGCCACCGCGAGGGTGCGCCGGATCCGCTGCGCGTGGTTGGGCTCCTCCGCCACCGTGTTCAGGACCACCAGCAGGTCGATCGCCAGCCGGCGCAGCTCCATCGGTCCGTCGATGGCGTCCTCGATCGCGCCGAGGATCAGCGCCAGCTCGGAGCGCAGCCAGCCGCGGGCCGAGTCCGGTCCGTTCACCTGGTCGCCCGGGTGGGTCACCACCTGGAGCGGCTCGATCTGCTGGTCGTCCGGCTCCAGGATCTGCGCGACGTTGCGGACGGTGGCGACCAGCATGGCGTGCAGCCGCAGCAGCGCCGCCTGGCTGTCCGCCAGGTCGCCGACCTTCTCCCGCTGCTTCTGCGCGAACAGCCGCAGCAGGTCGTGGTAGCGGTACCGGCCCGGGGTGAAGCACTCCAGCATGTTGGCCTCGACCAGCGCCTCGGCCACCTCCTCGGCCTCGTCCTGCGAGGTGCCGAGCAGTGCGGCGACGGCCGACAGCGGCAGGTCGGGGCAGTCGACCAGGGCGAGCAGCCGGAAGGCCCGGGCCTCGGCGGGCTTCAGCTGCCCGTAACCGAGCCCGAGGGTGGTCTCCACCGCCAGGTTGCCCAGCTGCAGTTCGTCGAGCCGGCGCCGCTGGTCCGCTAACCGCCGGGCCAGGTCGGCGACCGACCAGCGCGGCCGGCTGGCCAGCCGGGCGGCGGCGATCCGGACCGCGAGCGGCAGGAAGCCGCAGGAGGTCACCACGGCGAGCGCCGCCTCCGGCTCCGCCTCGATCCGGTGCCGGCCGGCGATCGCGCCGAACAGCTCCAGGGCCTCCTCGGGGGTGAGCTCCTCCACGTCGAACAGGTGGGCGCCGGGGATGCCGGCGAGTCTCGAGCGGCTGGTCGCCAGCACCGCGCAGCCCGCGACCCCGGGGATCAGCGGCATGATCTGCTGCGCGTCGTGGGCGTTGTCCAGCATGATCAGCATCCGCCGGTCGGCGAGCGTCGAGCGGTACATCGCCACCCGCTGCTCGAAGGACTCCGGCGCCTCGGTGATCCCGAGGGCGAACAGGAAGTCGCCCAGCACGACGGCCGGGTCGGTGGGCTTGGCGCTGACCCCGCGCAGGTCCACGTAGAGCTGCCCGTCCGGGAACTCGGTGCGCACGCTGTGCGCCACGTGCACGGCGAGCGTGGTCTTGCCGACCCCACCGATCCCGGCCAGCGAGGTCACCACCACCGCCTGGCCGGAGGCGCCGCGCAGCACCTCCCGCAGGTCCTGCACCAGCCCGTTGCGCCCGCTGAAGTCGGAGACGTCGGCGGGCAGCTGGGCGGGAGGCGCCAGTGGCGCGCTCTCCACAGTCGGAACTCGCAATTCCGGTGCGGAATTCAGCAATGTCGGATCCGCGGAGAGGATCCGCGAGTGCATGGCCGCCAGTGCGGCTCCGGGTTCGACGCCGAGTTCGTCGATCAGCAGTTTCCGGGTCGCCGCGTACACGCTGAGCGCGTCGGCCTGCCGACCGCAGCGATAAAGCGCGAGCATCAGCAGTTCGCGAAGCCGCTCGTGCAGCGGATGCGCGGCGGTCAGGTTGGTCAGTTCGGTGACGATTTCCGCGTGCAGGTCGATTTCGAGCGCGACCGTGCAGCGTTCCTCGCGGGTCGCCAGCTGCCGGTCCAGCAGGCGCTGGCGCTGGGTCTCGGTGTACGGCCCCGGGAGGCCGGCCAGCGGTTGGCCGCTCCACATCGCGAGTGCGGAGGTCAGCAGCTGGTAGGCGGTCTCCGGCTGCCCGGACTGGCGGGCGCTGCCGGCCTTGGCCACCTGGGCGTCGAAGACCGCGAGATCGAGCGCTTCGTCCGGAATGTGCAGTGCATATCCGTCCCGCACGGAAACCAGCAGTTCGGCGGGCTTGCGCACCGCTCGTCCCGGTTCGACCACCGAGCGCAGGCGGGAGACGTAGGTGCGCAGCGCGGCCACGGCCTGCGGCGGCGGGCGGTCGCCCCAGAGACCGTCCACCAGCTCCTGGGTGGTCACCGGCCGCCCGTGGTGCAGCAGGAGGGCGGTCAGGACGGCCTGTTGCTGCGGCGATCCCAGCGCGAGGGGTTGCTCGTCGCGCCAGGCCTGGACGGGTCCGAGCACCTGGAAGCGCAGCACGGCATTGTGCGGCGTCGCCTGAAGCTCCATGAGGGTCCCCCGATGGCCTGTTACTTCGAACCTCGAAGTGGTGCCCCCCATGCTCCGGCTGTATTGCCCGGTCAGGAAGGGCAAAACGGGCAGATTGTTCAGCTGGGGGGCTGTTTATAAGACATTTAACGACCCCTACGATACTGTCCCCACGCCGCGGCCAGACCGACCGGGGCGGTTCAGCACTGTCATCCGAGAGGTGGTTCGGCGATGGCCGATTCCGGGACCCCGAGCGAGCTCACTACGGCGACCGACGAGGCCGATGCGACCCTGACGGAGGCCGTCCAGGCGGGGCAGGTGGCCGCCGACCAGGTGTCCAGCCCCTCCGAGCCGGACGGCACCATCATCAACACCCACAGCTCCCCCCAGCCTGACGGCGTCATCATCAACACCCACTGACACGCTGTTCAGCGAGGTCGAGTTTGGCCTGATTGCATCGCGTACATGTCCTGCGGCACTACGCGCGGAGAGCCCCCGGGAACGTTCCCGGGGGCTTCGTGCCGTCCACGGCCGGGTCAGCCGGGTCAGATGACCGTGATCCCGAACTGCCAGGGGGCGACCGCCGGGTCGTCCACGCTGGTCACGGTGACCTTGCCGTCGGTCAGCTCGCCGGGCGGGGTCCCGTTCTCGACCACGACCGGGATCAGGACGGTGGCCGTCCGCCCGTCGCGCAGGCCGGCCGGGAACTGGCAACTGACGCTGTGGCCGCCCATGCCGGGCCGGCAGTCGGTCGGGAAGAACGGCTCGGCCGCGTAGCTGCCCAGCGGCAGCTCGATGTCCACGGTGATCGGGTTGGCCGTGGGCTCGGGGCCGTCGTTGCCGATGACGGTGTGCAGCTCGGTCCGCTCACCGGCCCGGACGGGCGTGGAGTTGACCTCGAACACTTCGAGCTTCGAGCGCGACGGCGCTGCGGCACCCGCGGTGCCCAGTGGTGCCAGGGTCAGCAGCCCCGTGACGGCCGCCACCAGCAGGCGGCGCGAACGGGGGCGGAGGGTGCTGCGGATCATCCGGTACCTGCCTTGCGGTCGCGGTGCGGTGGTCGGAGCCGGTGGCGCCCCGTCATCTGACCCCCATGATCCGCAATCCCGCGGCGGGGAGCCGGTGCACCCGCCCAGGACAACCCCAATGGACCAGCCGCCTCCCCGGATGCACCCGCGCGCCGGGCGGCCGGGCCGTTCGCGTGCGACGCTGCTGACGAACCCGCGATGCCGCACTCCCGAGGAGCACTCAGATGACCATCGCCGTGGGCAAACTCTCCGACCCCACCGTGCGTGCCGTGGTGACCGCGATCAACGCGGGCGACCGCGCCGCGTTCAGCGAGCTGCTGGCTCCGGACGCCACGATGTCGGACGACGGCTCGGACCGCGACCTGACGGACTGGACCGAGCGGGAGATCTTCTCCAGCCACGGCCACATGGACGTGGAGCGGGAGTCCGACGGCGGGCGGGGGCTGGTCGCCAGCTTCCGCAACGACACCTGGGGCGAGATGCGCACCGCCTGGCACTTCGAGGTCGAGCACGGCAAGGTCACCCGGTTCGAGACCGGCCAGGCGTGACGTCAGGCCCGACATGGCGGTGCCCCGGGGCGCAGCGCACCCCGGGGCACCGTCATGCGGGTCCGTCAGGAACGGACCCGGATGCTGGTGATCAGCGGGCCGTCGGTGACCTCCGCGAAGAAGTCGTTGCCCTTGTCGTCCACCACGATGAAGGCCGGGAAGTCCTCGACCTCGATCCGCCAGACCGCCTCCATGCCCAGCTCGGCGTACTCCAGCACCTCGACCTTCTTGATGCAGTCCTGGGCCAGTCGGGCCGCCGGGCCGCCGATCGAGCCGAGGTAGAAGCCGCCGTGGGTGGCGCAGGCCTGGGTGACCTGCTTGGAGCGGTTGCCCTTGGCCAGCATCACCATCGAGCCGCCGGCCGCCTGGAACTGGTCGACGTAGGAGTCCATCCGGCCCGCGGTGGTGGGGCCGAAGGAGCCGGAGGCGAAGCCCTCGGGGGTCTTGGCCGGGCCGGCGTAGTAGACCGGGTGGTCCTTGAGGTACTGCGGCATGCCCTCGCCGGCGTCGAGCCGCTCCTTGATCTTGGCGTGCGCGATGTCGCGGGCCACCACCAGGGTGCCGGTGAGCGAGAGCCGGGTCTTCACCGGGTGCTTGGACAGCTCGGTGCGGATGTCCGACATCGGCTGGTTGAGGTCGATCCGGACGACGTCGTCGTCCAGGTGCTCGTCGGTGGTCTCCGGCAGGTACTTGGCCGGGTCGGTCTCCAGCTGCTCCAGGAAGACGCCCTCGGCGGTGATCTTGCCGAGCGCCTGGCGGTCGGCCGAGCAGGAGACGGCCATCGCGACCGGCAGCGAGGCGCCGTGCCGCGGCAGGCGGATCACCCGCACGTCGTGGCAGAAGTACTTGCCGCCGAACTGGGCGCCGATCCCGATCTTCTGGGTCAGCTCGAAGACCTTCTGCTCCAGCTCCAGGTCGCGGAAGCCGTGGCCGGTCGCGGCGTCGCCGGAGGTGGGCAGCTGGTCCAGGTAGTGCGCGGAGGCGTACTTGGCGGTCTTCAGCGCGAACTCGGCGCTGGTGCCGCCGACCACGATGGCCAGGTGGTAGGGCGGGCAGGCGGCCGTGCCGAGCGAGCGGATCTTCTGCTCCAGGAAGGCGAGCATGCTCTTCTCGTTGAGGATCGCCTTGGTCTCCTGGTACAGGTACGACTTGTTGGCGCTGCCGCCGCCCTTGGCCATGAAGAGGAACTTGTAGGCGTCGCCGTCGGTCGCGTACAGCTCGATCTGCGCCGGCAGGTTGGAGCCGGTGTTCTTCTCGTCCCACATGGTCAGCGGGGCCATCTGCGAGTAGCGCAGGTTCAGCTTGGTGTAGGCGTCGAAGACGCCGCGGGCGATGGCCGCCTCGTCGCCGCCCTCGGTCAGCACGTGCTGGCCGCGCTTGCCCATCACGATCGCGGTGCCGGTGTCCTGGCACATCGGCAGGATGCCGCCGGCCGAGATGTTGACGTTCTTCAGCAGGTCCAGCGCCACGAAGCGGTCGTTCGGGCTGGCCTCCGGGTCGTCCAGGATCCGGCGCAGCTGGGCCAGGTGGGCCGGGCGCAGGTAGTGCGAGATGTCGTGCATCGCCTCGGCGGTGAGCAGCCGCAGGGCCTCCGGCTCGACCTGCAGGAAGCGTCGCCCGCCCGCCTCGAAGGTGCTGACGCCCTCGGAGGTCAGCTTCCGGTACGGGGTGGGGTCGGCCCCGATCGGGAGGAGGTCGGAGTAGGCGAAGTCGGGCGTGGGTGCCATGCGAGGTCCTTCACGGATCGGTGGTGCTGCGTCGGCGAAGCGCCTTCCAGGTTAGATCCACCGGTGGTCCGCGCAGCGGCCGGGTGAGTCAGGGGTGACCGGGGTCACGTCGACCCTGAGAGCGGCGGCGCCGACCCGGAGAGCACCCGGAGACGACCCTGAGACTCCTCGTTCCGGCGCGGCCCAGCCCCTACGCTGGGCGACGTGGAGAACTCGCCGTCATCCCAGCCGTCCGACCAGCCGTCCGACCAGCCGTCCGACCAGCCGTCCGACCGGCCCGACGCCGCCCAGTCCGCCGACGCCGCCCAGTCCGCCGACGCCGCCCAGCCCGGTGTCGAGCCCACCGCGACCCCGCCCGCCGAGGCCCCGCACCCGGCAACCCCGCCCGCCGACGCCCCGCCCGCCGAGGCCCCGCACCCCGTCCCGCTGCACAAGGCGGACCCCGCGCCCGCCGGCCACCGGCAGGCCCGGGTCGCCGAGGCCGAGCTGCGCGCCTCCGACGCCGACCGCGAGCGGGTCGCCGAGCTGCTGCGCGACGCCTACGCCGAGGGCCGGCTGACCGTGGACGAGCACGCCGAGCGGATCGAGGCGGCCTATGGCGCCAAGACGCTGGGCGAGCTGACCGTGCTCACCCGCGACCTGCCGGCCCACGACGCGGCCGCCCCGCGCCCCGCGCAGCCCACGGCCGCCCCGCTGCCGCCGGCCCGCAGCGAGCCGGCCAATGCGGTGGCGATCTTCGGCGGCGCGCAGCGCAAGGGCCGCTGGCTGGTCGGCTCGCACGTGCGGGCCACCGCGATCTTCGGCGGCATCGAGCTGGACCTGACGGACGCGGTCTTCGAGTCGCCAGAGGTGCTGATCGAGATCACCTCGGTCTTCGGCGGCGTCTCGATCCGGGTGCCGGAGAACGTCACCCTGGTCGGCGGCGGTGTCGGCGTGTTCGGCGGCTTCGACGTGCGCGAGCAGATCGCGGCCGACCCGTACGCACCGGTGGTGCGGGTGAAGGGGGCGGCGATCTTCGGTGGGGTCGACGCCAAGCCGCGCCGGGGCAAGAAGATCAAGGACTGGGTGCGCAAGCAGCTGGACGGCTGAGCGGAACCTCACGTTCCGTCAACTGTCCTCCCGGCACTACAGATTGGATCGAGTGCAGGCAGTGGCCGGGTGAACACGGTGTGCATGAACCGGGATTGCGCGGGGTAATTCCTCGGGCACATCGTTTCTTGAACGGCTGCGGTCAGACGGCGTCGTACGGGACTCAGGGGCGGCAGCCGGGCAGTGACGCGTGCCTTTCCCGAGTTGTGTCAGGAGTCGCCGTGCTGCACCCGATCGAGCCCAGCACCACCGACCCCGCCCTCGCCGCCGCGGTGCGGCGCGGGCGCGGGAGCGCCCAGCTGAGTGCCCCGGAGCGCGTGCGGCTCGACCAATTCGATGAGAACCCCTGGCTGGAGGAGAACCCCTGGCACACCGGCGCGGCCTGCCGCCGCGACGAGGCCGCGCTCTTCTTCGCCCCGTCCAAGGAGCCCACCGCCGCCCGGCTGGCCCGGGAGCAGCACGCCAAGCAGGTCTGCGCCGGCTGCCCGGTGCTGCTCTCCTGTCGGGAGCACGCGCTGGCCCAGCCGGAGCCGTACGGAGTCTGGGGCGGGCTGACCGCGGCCGAGCGGCGGGTGGTGCTGGCCCGACGACGACGCCGCGAGGTCGAGCTGCGGGCCGAGGCCCAACTGGCGCAGCGGGTGCCACGGCGGCGGATAGCGGGCTGAGCACCGCCGAGGGCCGGGCACGCATCGCGTGCCCGGCCCTCGGCGGTGCTGCTCCGGTCGGTCAGTTCGCCCGGTCGAAGTCGATCGCGCTGTAGGCACGCAGCTTGGACAGCTTGTGCACCGAGTCGATCTGGCGGATCGTGCCGCTCTTCGAGCGCATCACCAGCGAGCTGGTGGTGGCGGTCTCCTGGCGGTAGTGCACCCCGCGCAGCAGCTCGCCGTCGGTGATGCCGGTGGCGACGAAGAACACGTTCTCGCCGCTGACCAGGTCGTTGGTGGTGAGCACCCGGTCCAGGTCGTGGCCGGCGTCCAGCGCGCGCTGCTTCTCGGCCTCGTCCTTGGGCCACAGGCGGCCCTGGATCACGCCGCCCATGCACTTCATGGCGCAGGCCGCGATGATCCCCTCGGGGGTGCCGCCGACGCCCATCAGCAGGTCGACGCCGGTGCCCTCGCGGGCGGTCATGATCGCGCCCGCCACGTCACCGTCCGAGATGAACTTGATCCGGGCGCCCGCCTCGCGGACCTCACGGACCAGCTTCTCGTGCCGCGGGCGGTCCAGGATCATCACGGTGACGTCCTCGACCGAGCTGCCCTTGGCCTTGGCGACCCGGCGGATGTTGACCGCCGCCGGGGCGGTGATGTCCACGAAGTCGGCGGCCTCGGGGCCGGCCACCAGCTTGTCCATGTAGAAGACGGCGCTGGGGTCGAACATGGTGCCGCGGTCGGCCACCGCCAGGACGGCCACCGCGTTGTTCATGCCCTTGGCGGTCAGCGTGGTGCCGTCCACCGGGTCCACGGCGACGTCGCACTCGGCGCCGGTGCCGTCGCCGACCCGCTCGCCGTTGTAGAGCATCGGGGCTTCGTCCTTCTCGCCTTCCCCGATGACGACGACGCCGTTCATCGAGACGGTCGAGACCAGGGTGCGCATGGCCTTCACGGCGGCGCCGTCGGCGCCGTTCTTGTCGCCGCGGCCGACCCAGCGGCCGGCCGCCATGGCCGCCGCCTCGGTCACCCGGACGAGCTCGAGTGCCAGGTTGCGGTCGGGAGCCTCCGGGGCCACCTCCAGCGAACGCGGCAGGTGGGAGGGGTGCTGCGTGGTCATCGTCGTTACCTCTCTGTACGCGACGGCCAGTGAGCGATCGACTACTGTCTGGTCGAGCGCTGCGATGAGGGTCCCCCGATCGTATCTGTGGATGGGATGACTGTCTGTGGCGCGGGTCCCGCCGACCTGGGGTTCTGCGTCGTTATGGGGCTGTTTGGGCCGCGCGAGCACCCCCCGTGCGTTAAGTCCGCGGGCGCATGGGTCACCATGTGGGGGTGGCAGCAGGCAACAAGCGTGGGCGGCAGACCGTCCGGGACATGATCCTCTCGATGATCGCCGTGATGGGCGTGGCGATGGTCGCGTACCTCACCATCCCGCACAGCAACGAGGGCGACCCGGTGCGCGTCGTCGACTACAGCGCGGCCCTGGCCTCGGCCAAGCGTGCGGCGCCGTACCCGGTCCTGGCGCCCGAGGGGCTCTCCGCGCAGTGGCGGGCCACCTCGGTCAGCTACCAGGTGGACCCGGACGGCCACGCCGGCTGGCACCTGGGCTTCGTCACCCCGGCGGGCAAGTACGCCTCGGTGGAGCAGAGCAACGAGCCCAAGGCCGACCTGTTGAAGACCGTCGTCGCGGGCTACGCGCCGGACGGCAGCGCGACCATCGCCGGCCAGGACTGGTCCCGCTACCAGGGCGACACCTACCGGGGGCTGACCGTCGCCACCGGCCAGGCCACCACGCTGATCGCCGGCAGCGCCTCCTACCAGGAGCTCGACCAGCTGGCGCAGGCGCTGAAGTAGCGGCGCTCCGCAACCGCAGACGGCTCGGGCCCGGGGGGGGGACTTTGGTTTTGTTCCCAGGTCCTTTTTCTTCCCCCCCCCCCCCCCCCCCCCCCCCCCCGCCCCCCCCCCCCCCCCCCCCCCCCCCCCCCCCCCCCCCCCCCCCCCCCCCCCCCCCCCCCCCCCCCCCCCCCCCCCCCCCCCCCCCCCCCCCCCCCCCCCCCCCCCCCCCCCCCCCCCCCCCC
>NZ_JBNQTI010000195.1:0-14043 GCF_050325825.1 Kitasatospora sp. LaBMicrA B282 | reverse complement strand
GGCCCTGGCGCGGCGGGTAGCGCGCCGCCCGGCCCGCCGGCAGGTCCGCGCCCCGGGCCCGGCGTGCCCGGGGCGGTGGGCCCGGCTGCGCCGCCACCAGGGTGGTTGCGACGGGGTGTCCCCCATCGGTAGGTCGGGGCGGGGCCGGCCGCGGCCCTGGCCGCGCGCCCTGCCGTACCCGCTGCTCGGGCTCCGCGGATGCCGGAGGCGAGACGGGCGCCGAAGGCGTACGGCCCGAGCGACATGCCGAGTGCGCCGAGGGCGACCTTGCGCAGGACCCGCAGGCCGGGCATCCGTGGACCGGCCGCGCTGCCGGTGATGATGCGCGCGGGAGCGGTGACGATGCGTCGGATCCAGGAGGGGATCTTGATCAGGAGGTAGAGGGTGCAGCACAGGAGCAGGAGGTTGACCAACGGCGTGGTGCTGGCGAGCGGGATCAGGCCGTAGTTGTTGGGGTCGAGCAGGGCCTTGACGCAGACGAGCAGGGTGACGGCCTGGGCGATCTCGGTGGCCATGCAGCCGAGGTAGGCCCGCCACCACAGTCGGGCGATGCCGTCGCTAGCGGGGTGGGCGTGGCAGGCGAGCATCAGGGGGCTCGCGACGGTGAGGATGTCGGTGGCCGCGGTGCGCATCAAGGCGGCGACCAGCAGGGTCGCGCCGAGGGTGATCGCGACCAACTGGATGACGAGCATGTACGGGGCCGCGGTGCCGGTGATTTGGGCGAGGAAGAGGCCGATGAGGGTGCCTGCCACGTCGTGGGCACTGATGCCGTTGCCGAAGATCGCCGAGGCGAGGGCGTCGGTCAGTTCGACGGTGATCGAGCAGATGGTCATGGAGAGGCTGGAGGTGGCGATGCCCAGCAGTAGCCGCGGCAGCAGGTCCGGGGCGCCCCAGCGGTGCTGGACGCTGCCGTGGGTCATGGTGGTCAGCCCGGAGGCCAGGACGAACAGGCCGTAGCCGGCGATCGTGAGCACGCGCATCGCCTGCCACAGCTCGACGATGCGGGGCTGCTGCGCGGGGTTGATGGTGATCAGCAGGACCTCGACCAGAGTGTTGAACAGCGGCTCAACGAAGGGCCGGATCAGGTCGCCGAGCCAGCCGGTGATCGCCTCGCGGATCTGCCCGGGGATGTCCCAGAACGACGCTGAGTCACCGCCGCTGCCGCCCGCTCCGGTGTCGACCGGCGATGGCGCGGGCCCAGGCGACGGCGCCGGGGTCGGCATCGGCACCGGGGCCATTGGGGTGGGGGCGGGTGCTGCGGGGCTCGCGGACGGTACGCGCTGCTGTCCGCCGGGATCGGCGCGAGCGGGGCCCTGTGCGAGGGCCAGGACGGCGACTGCGATCGCCGCCGTCGCAGCCCAGGTCCGGCGGCGCTGTCTCACTTCGCGCCGACCAGACCCTTGAGGACATTGAGGATCACCGGAGCGAGGATCGCGATCATGTAGCCGATGCCGGCGCTCTTCAGCGCCCCCTTGGCCTTCTCGACCGCACCAGGGTCACCGCCAGCCATCATGTAGCGCAGCCCGCCGACGGTCAGGAAGGTCGTGGCGACCACGGCGGCGATCCCGGTGATCCACGCGGTGACGTTGGCGAACAGCTGATCGATCGTCGGTGGATCGGCCCGGAGGACGACCTCCGCTGCGACGGCGCTGGGCGCTGCCGCGATGAGCAGCATGCCAGCCAGGGCGAGAGCAGTCGCGATGGCGATCGGGCGGAGCACTCGACCGGGCAGAGCCCGGCTGCAACGACGTGTTGACACGGAAACTCCCACGAGAAGGCAGGCGGAGAGGTGGCGTTCGCCGGGTGGCGGTGAGCGAAAGGGCGCCGCTGCGGCGGGCCGGCCTCGAAGGTCCGTGGGCCGGCACCTCCCTCACGGGCAAGGTGGCGGACTGGGCAGCGGTGTCAGCGTCTGCGGCGGAATTCGAGACAGCTCCACCGAGACTGGTCGGCGGCGCCCTTTCACTCTCTAAAAACCGGGATTCGACGGCGTGTCTAACGCCCGCCCCGGAAAAACACCGAGAAATTCAGCCGCTCAGGAGCCCGGCCCGCGCGGCGCGAGCCAGGAGCAGCTCCGCCCGGTGACGGCGCATCCCCATCGCCTCCACCGAGATCCCGGCCTCCCCGGCCAGCACCCGCACCGCCACGCCATCCAACCTGGTGCGCGCGATCAGCTCCGCCTGCTCCCAGGTCAGGACCTCCCGCGCCACGGCCTGCCGGAGCACCTGATCAGGGCCGCCCACCGGCACACTGGCGGCCTGATCCGGCTGCTCGTCCAGCTCGGCGCGTGCCTCGGCGTGCCGGACCTCGCCGGCGCGGTAGGCGCGGACGGCGCGGTCTGCCGACCAGCAGAGGCTCGCGGGAATCCGGCCCGCCTCCACGCAGTCCAGGCGCTCGCGAAGCTCGACCGCCGCCTCCCAGAACCCGGCAAGGATCGCCTGCTGAACCTCCTCCTGCCTCAGCTCCGGGCTCTCCCGACGCAGCCGGGCGGCGATCCGCCACAGCCCCGGAAGCGCCATCGCGCACACCGCGGTGTCCCAGTCCTCCCCGTACCGGCCCGGGGCGGCGGTCCGGCGCAGCAGGCGGGCCCAGATCGCCCCGCGTGTCTGGTAGCCGACCGCGGTGTGCAGCAGCAGCGCCCGCAGCGCCGCCATGTCCACCGGGTGCTGCGGCAGCGCCGGGTCCAGGTCGCCGACCAGCAAGGTCAGCGGATGCGAGCGCTCCACGAGGCGCCGGAAAGCCTCCTCCACGGCCTGCATCGGCTCCATGCGGGCGGCGGTGTTCTCACACATGACGGTTCGTCCTCTCGGTTGCTGGCGGCGTGACTTCGCCACTGGCACCGGTCTCGCCGAGCCGCCGGGGGCCCGCCGGAGCCCGACCGGGCACGCCCGAGGGCCGACCTGGGGAAGACCTGGGGAAGCCACTGCACCCGCCCCCGTCCGAGCACCCCCAGCCCGGCCCCAGAATGGCCCTGAGCTGCGCAGATGCGCGCGTCTGGGGCGGGGGAGAGCTGGGGATGGGACACCAGCAGGAATCCCGAAAATTCCTCGGCGAGGACTTCCCTCCACCGATCTCTGGCACCGGCGTCGGTATGACTTATTCGCCATCGAACCGGTCGGCCGTTAAAAAGGACCCGAAAATCCGGTTTCTCTAGGTGTCAGCGTCTTCGCGGCGGCCGACGGGCCGAACCCCGCATGAACCAGCCCACCCGCCCGCTCAACCCCGCGGACCTGTTCACCCGCCCCCGCACCAACCCCGACCACGCCACCACCGCCCGACCCCCGCGCCCCCGCCGGGCCAACCCGACCGGGGTGCCGCTGTCGGTCTGGCTCACCGAACCGCTCGCCGGGTGCTGCCCGCGTTGCGAGACCCCCATCGGCGCTGCCTGCGCCAACCGCTTGCCGCTGGGCCTCGCCCACCAGATCGTCTGCGCGTTCACCGCCCCCGGCGACCTCGTCTACGTCCCCGACACCGGCAACGCCACCTGCCTCATCGCTGCCGTCAAGGCCGGCCGCCGGGCTCTCGGCCTGGTCCGGACCGCTCACGACTCCGACCTCGCCGACAGCGCCATCCAGCAGCAGGCTGCCGAGGTCTCTTCCCTGGCTTTCCTGCGCCGCGGCCACCCCGACACGCACACGGTTCTCGCCGACCACCACCACGCCAGCGCCCGACTCGCGATCGCCGCCCCGCACGCGCACACCACCCACGCCCAGCTCGCCGCCCTCACCGACGCCTGCGCCCAGGCCCTCAAGCCCGGCGGAGTCCTGGCGATCACGACCCGCCAGAACATCGGGCAGGACACCGCCGGCCACCTCGTCGCCCACGCCCGAGCCAGCGGACTGGTCTACCTCCAGTACATCGTCGCCGCCGAAGCCACCGCCACCGACGGCCGACTCATCCCCGCCACCCCTGCACCCGTCCGGCACCGCCAGGACTGCGTCTGCCACCACACCCGCCCCTGGCCCGGCCGGCACAACGTGATCCACAACGACCTCTACGCCTTCGCCAAGCCGTGAACACCCGCCCCCGCCCACGCCACTTCACTGCCAGGAGAACGCGATGACCACCACCGCCCACCGCATCCCCAGCCACCGGCCCGAGCCCGCGCCGACCCCGCCCAGGACGACCAACAGCGCCCCGGCCCCAGTGACCCTTGCCTCCATCCCCACCTCCGTGTGGGTCACCGCCCAGAAGCCCGCCGCCGGCCAGCGCCGCGGCCGCTACACCCCCACCTCCTCCGCCCACCCCGCCAAGATGCTCCCCGCCATCGCCGCCCACGCGATCGCCACCTACACCAACCCCGGCGACCTCGTCCTCGACCCGATGTGCGGCATCGGCACCACCCTGGTCGAAGCCGTCCACCTCGACCGCAACGCCATCGGCATCGAACTCGAAGGCCGCTGGACCGCCGTGGCCCGCGCCAACCTCAACCTCGCCCGCACCCAAGGCGCCACCGGCACCGCCACCGTGACCACCGGCGACGCCCGCCACACCCACACCCACATCGACCCCGCCCACCACGGCCGCGTCCAGCTCCTGCTCACCTCACCCCCCTACGGCGCCTCCGTCCACGGCCGCGTCAACGCCACCCGCGACACCCACCACGGCGGCATCGCCAAGTTCGACACCACCTACGGCACCAACCCCGCCAACCTCGCCCACGCCCCCACCGACCACCTCCTCGACGCATTCGCCACCATCCTCACCAACTGCACCCCGCTCCTCGCCTCCGGCGCCCACGTCGCCGTCACCGCCCGCCCCTGGCGCCACCACGGCGAACTCGTCGACCTCCCCACCGCCGTCATCGCCGCCGGCCAAGCCGCAGGCCTCACCCCCGTCGAACGCTGCGTCGCCCTCCTCGCCGGAGTGCGCGACGGCGAACTCCTGGCCCGCCCTTCCTTCTTCCAGCTCACCAACATCCGTGCCGCCCGGGCCGCCGGCGTCCCCATGCACCTGATCGTCCACGAGGACGTCCTCGTCTTCCGCAAGCCCGGAATCCCCAACCAACCGCCATCCGAGCAGGACCACACCGCCATCACCACGGAACAGGCGATCCGTGACTGACGCCGCTCCCGTCGCCCGGCCGGGCACCGACCCGGCCGGGGCCGCGGTGACCGACGGCGGAGCCGGCACCGACTCCACCCGGCGCACCGCCCGCGCCCTGTCCTCACCTCTCGTCATCGCCATCGGCGAACCACGCCTCACCCCGCTCGCGGCCGCGACCCTCCTGCGCATCCTGCGCCACCACGCTGCCGGGCACTCTCCCCGAACAGCCCACCCGTCACCCGATCGTGGTCCGGAGGCTGCTGGATAGCCTCCGCCGTCCGAGTTACGACTGGACGAACCCGCCGAACCGTGCGGCTCCATCACCGCCCCGGAGACAACCCACTATGACCACCCCCGCCGGCACCCCGCCCACCCCGCGCTGGCTGCCCTGCCGCCGCGACGGCCACCAGAACGCCCCGACCACCGCAACGCCCCTGAGGTTCGCGTTCTGCGGGCGGGTGTCGACGGAGGACAACCAAGACCCCGAGGCCTCCCGAGCCTGGCAACTCACCCGCGCCACCACCCTCATCGAACCGCTCGGCGGACTGATCACCGCCGAGTACTTCGACATCGGACAAAGCCGCGCCCTGCCCTGGAAGCGCCGCCCCCAGTCCGCTGCCCTCCTTACCGCCCTCTCCGACCCCGACCGGGGCTTCGACGCCGTCGTGGTCGGCGAACCCCAGCGCGCCTTCTACGGCAACCAGTTCGGCAACACCTTCCCGCTCTTCACCCACTACGGAGTCCCGCTCTGGGTGCCCGAGGTCGGCGGGCCGATCGACCCCGACAACGAAGCCCACGACATGATCATGTCCGTCTTCGGCGGCGTCTCCAAGGGCGAGCGCAACCGCGTCCGCATCCGGGTCCGCAGTGCCATGGCTGCCCAGACCCGTCTGGAGGGACGGTACTTGGGCGGCCGCCCGCCCTACGGCTACACGATCACGGACCTCGGGCCCCACCCCAACCCCGCCAAGGCCGCCGACGGCAAGCGCCTGCACGGCCTGGCGACCGACCCGACCGCCGAGGCCACTGTCCAGCGGATCTACCGCGAATTCCTCACCGGCAAGGGCTTCTTCGCGATCGCCGAAGGCCTGACCGCCGACCGCATCGCCTGCCCCTCCGCCCACGACCCGGACCGCAACCCCCACCGCGCCGGCATCGCGTGGTCCAAGGGCGCCGTGCGCGTCATTCTCACCAACCCCCGCTACACCGGCCGCCAGGTCTGGAACAAGCAGCGCAAGGACGAGATCCTCCTCGACATCGAGGACGTCACCCTCGGCTACACCACCACCCTGCGCTGGAACGACCAGGACAAGTGGATCGTCTCTGACCGGATCGTCCACCCTCCGATCATCGATGACGAGACCTTCGCCCAGGCCCAGGACATCATCCGATCCCGCAGCCGCTCGCACGCCGCCCCCGGGGTCCAACGCACCACAAACCTCTACCTCCTGCGCGGCACCTTCACCTGTGCCACCTGCGACCGCAAGATGCAGGGCCAGTGGATCCACGGCGAGGCCTACCACCGCTGCCGCTTCCCCGCCGAGTACGCCCTCGCGAACCGCATCCAGCACCCACGCAACGTCTACCTGCGCGAGAAGGACGTCCTCGGCCCCCTCGACCACTGGCTCACCAGGATGTTCGCCCCGCACCGCCTCGACGACACCATCGATCTCCTCGCCGCCGCCCAGAACCTCAGCCCCACCTCGGCCGCCCAAACCCTGCGCGCCGAGAGCGCCCGCACCATCATCACCACCTGTGACGCGAAACTCACTACCCACCGCGCCGCCCTCGAAGCCGGCGCCGACCCGGCCCTGGTCACCCAGTGGATCACCGAAACCCAAGCCACCCGCGCACGGGCCGAAGCCGAACTCCGGACCGCCCAGCAGGCCCGGGCCGACCAGCTCACCCGCGACGACATCGCCGCCCTCGCCCGGGCCAACAGCGACCTCGTAAATGTCCTCGCCGCCGCCGAACCCACCGACCGGGCTGGGCTCTACCAGCAGCTCGGACTGATCCTCACCTACGATTCCGGAAAGCAAAAAGTGCTGGTCGAGATGAATCTCAACCAGCACTTTCCCGGAACCCGTAGGCCCACAGTTGGTGTCCGAGGGGGGACTTGAACCCCCACGCCCGATAAAGGGCACTAGCACCTCAAGCTAGCGCGTCTGCCATTCCGCCACCCGGACCAGGTGTCTTGTCCGCCCGGCCCGTCGGCCGTGCTGACATGTGCAACTGTAGCAAAGATCGGCTCAGGGGCCCAAAAGCCTGGGGGAGTGGGGGTGGCCGCGGGGTGGACGGGAGGGTTCGGAGAGGTTCTGGGGGGATTTCCTTGGGGAGGGTACGGGGGCTGGGGGAGGATGGCGGGACCGTGCTCGAAGGATCCCGGCGAGGTCGGGGTGGCCCGGACGTGTGCCGGGTGGGGCAGACGACGAGGAGTGGGTGTTGAGCGAGTCGAAGGCGCAGCGGGCGGACGGGTCGCGGGTGACCGGGGAGTCGGAGGTCGTCGACATCTGCCGGGACCTGATCAGGATCGACACCAGCAACTACGGTGACGGGTCCGGGCCGGGTGAGCGGGCCGCCGCGGAGTACGTGGCCGAGCAACTGGCCGAGTTCGGGCTGGAGCCGAAGATCATCGAGTCGGCCAAGGGGCGGGCCAGCACCGTGGTGCGGATCGAGGGCGAGGACCGGTCGCGGCCGGGGCTGCTGATCCATGGGCACACCGACGTGGTGCCGGCCAACGCGGACGACTGGACGCATCACCCGTTCTCCGGCGAGGTCGCCGACGGGTGCGTCTGGGGGCGCGGCGCGGTGGACATGAAGGACATGGACGCGATGACCCTGGCGGTGGTCCGCGACCGGCTGCGCACCGGGCGCAAGCCTCCGCGGGACCTGGTGCTCGCCTTCCTGGCGGACGAGGAGGCCGGTGGCACCTACGGCGCCCGGTACCTGGTGGACAAGCACCCGGACCTGTTCGAGGGGGTCACCGAGGCGATCGGCGAGGTGGGCGGGTTCTCGTTCACAGTGGACGAGAAGACCCGGCTCTACCTGGTGGAGACGGCCGAGAAGGGCATGCACTGGATGCGCCTGACGGTCGAGGGGCGGGCCGGGCACGGGTCGATGGCGAACGACGACAACGCGATCACCGAGCTGTGCGAGGCGGTGGCCCGGCTCGGGCGGCACGAGTTCCCGCTGCGGATCACCAAGACCGTGCGGGCCTTCCTGGACGAGCTGTCGGACGCGCTCGGCGTGCCGCTCGACCCGGAGGACATGGACGAGACGCTGCGGGTGCTCGGCGGGATCGCCAAGATGATCGGCACCACGCTGCGCAACACCGCCCAGCCGACCATGTTGGGCGCCGGGTACAAGGTGAACGTGATCCCGGGGCAGGCCACGGCGCACGTGGACGGGCGGTTCCTGCCCGGCTACGAGGAGGAGTTCCTGGCCGAACTGGACCGGGTGCTCGGGCCGCGGGTGAAGCGGGAGAGCCTGCACTCCGACCGGGCGATCGAGACCGACTTCGACGGGCCGCTGGTGGCGGCCATGCAGGCGGCGTTGCAGGCCGAGGACCCGATCGCCCGCGCGGTGCCGTACTGCCTGTCCGGCGGCACCGACGCCAAGTCCTTCCAGGACCTGGGGATCCGCTGCTTCGGGTTCGCGCCGCTGCAGCTGCCGCCGGAGCTGGACTTCGCCGGGATGTTCCACGGGGTGGACGAGCGGGTGCCGGTCGAGGGGCTGAAGTTCGGCGTGCGGGTGCTGGACCGGTTCATCGACGCCAGCTGAGGCGCGGGCGAGGACTCCCACTGGGGCTCGTGCCGAGGCGCCGGCTGGGAGAGCGGCTGGTCCCGGACGTCACTTTCGACGTCCGGGACCAGCCGTTTTTATGAGGGGATGATCTGCGGCGGCGACAAGTGCCGCAGCCGAATCGTTTCTGCCGCTTTTTCCGGTTCGCTCATCCGAGCGAACGATCACCGCTGCGGGTGAATGGGAATGTTCCGGCGTACCCCGTTTGGCAGAGCCTCGTTCACTCCTATGGCGGCTCGGGGACCGGGCCGCTCGGATGATCAGGAGGAAAAATGAACGGCAAGAAGATCGCCATTGTCTCGGCTGCCGCGGGTGGGCTGCTGCTCGCCGGTGCCGGTGCGGCGTCCGCGACCGGTGGGGCCGGCGCCGAGGGTGCTGCGGTCCACTCGCCCGGCGTCGGCTCCGGCAACGTCGTCCAGGTTCCGGTGCACATCCCGGTGAACGTGTGCGGCAACACCGTCAGCGTGATCGGCCTGCTGAACCCGGCCTTCGGCAACGTCTGCTTCAACAACTGACGTTCTGCCGGTAGGTCTGCCGGATCAGAGGGCGGTCAACGCTCGAGGACTGGTACCACGAAAGAGGGGCGCCCCGATCGGGGCGCCCTTTTTCATGACGCAATCCACCCGATCGAGTGAGGTGCGGCCGGTTGGGCCAACCTTTCGTGGGCCGGCTCGTTACTCAGTGGGCGGGAAAAGATTTCGTCGGACATTCCGACCATCACATGTCAGGGGTACCTATGCGACAAGTTGCCAGAAAAGGCATCCTCACGGCGGTGGCCACGGGGAGCGTGCTGGCCTCCACGGCGGGCTATGCCTACGCGAGCGCGGACGCGGACGGCGCGGCCGTCGGCTCCCCGGGGGTCGGCTCGGGCAACACGGTGCAGGTGCCGGTGGACGCGCCGATCAACGTGTGCGGCAACACGGTGGACGTGGTCGGGCTGCTGAACCCGGCCTACGGCAACTCGTGCGGGAACAGCAGCTCGCACCACGGGCAGCACGGCCCGCAGCAGGGCGGTCAGACGAACCAGGGCAGCCAGGGCAGTCAGGGAAGCCAGGGCGACCAAGGCGGCCAGGGCGGTCAGGGGTCCCAGAACGGCCCGCAGGGTTCCGGTGCGGGTCAGGGTGGCGGCTCCGGTGTCCCGGGGCTGCCGGGCAGCCAGGCGGGTGCCCCGGTCGGCAGCGGTGCCAACGGCGCCGACCACGGTGGTGACAACGGCAACGGTGGTGACCACAGCGGCGGGCCGCTCGGCGGGAGCACCGCGGGCAGCAGCGCCTCCGGCGCGAGCTCGAACTCGCCCGGCGTGGGCTCGGGCAACACGGGCCAGCTGCCGATCGACGTCCCGGTCAACGCGTGCGGCGACTCGGTGAACGTGGTCGGCCTGCTGAACCCGGTGATGGGCAACGGCTGCGCCAACAACGAGGTCGCCCCGGTGCCTCCGGTCACCGTCCCGCCGGCGCAGACGCCGCCGGCGCAGACCCCACCGACCCAGACCCAGCCGACCACCGGCACCCGGTCCGGCTCCGCGCCGAGCACCGCCCCGGTCGCGGCGCCGGTCGCCGCTCCCGCGGCCGCGCCGGTCGCCGCCCAGGCGGCGAGCCAGCCGGTGACCGCGGGCCGGCTCGCCTACACCGGTGCGGACGGCCTGGACGTGCTCGTGCCGGCCGGCCTCGGGCTGCTGATCGCCGGTGGGGTGCTCTACCGCCGCGCCCGGACCGCGGCCTGACCCGTCTGCGGACGCGGACCTCGGCCCGAGCGCTGACCTCGGCCCGAGTGCGGACGCCGGCTCGAGTGCGGACGCCGGCTCGAGTGGTGCCGGTCCGTGAGGGCGGCTCAGGCTGAGCCCGCGGTGTGCGCGTCGCCGGGCGCGCCGCGCACCCGTGCGCCCGCCAGGCCGACCCCGGCCCGCGAGTCCGACCCCGGGGCCACCGCCCGGGCTCAGCCGGTCGTCACCAGTTGCTGCGAACCTGCCGGATGATCCGGCGGCGCAGCAGCAC
Source organism: Kitasatospora sp. LaBMicrA B282 (assembly GCF_050325825.1). Taxonomy (NCBI): domain Bacteria; kingdom Bacillati; phylum Actinomycetota; class Actinomycetes; order Kitasatosporales; family Streptomycetaceae; genus Kitasatospora; species Kitasatospora sp. LaBMicrA B282. Next base: position 3,205 of record NZ_JBNQTI010000195.1, on the reverse strand, counting down.
CGTCCGGCTGCCGTCCGGGAAGAGCCGCAGCCTGTCGAGCTCCCAGTGCCCGTACTCGGCGTGCTCGGTGAGCAGCTGCCGCGCTGCGTTGCGCGACGTGCCGCGCGGCATGCGCAGCGACTGGTACTCGTACTCGGGCTGTCGGACCAGCTTCGGTGGGGTCAAGGTTCGCCTCCTCAGCGACGTCTGCGGCAAGCCTACGACTTGCGCCGGACAGCCGGTCCGGTCCGGCTGGAGCGGGTGGACCACCGGTCCGATCGCGGGATCGGCGGTCGGCGGCTCCGGCCGGGTGGACCGTTCCGTGCCGCCGCGCGGGCCGACCGGGCGGGTGCTCGGCCGGGCTGCGCGGTCGCTCGGGGAACCGGTCTGATGATCGATCAATTCCCACGGGGCGACGTGGGGCTGTCCTCCGCGATGGGTTGTACCCGGCTCGTCGTGCCCGGAAGCGCCGGTCGCACGGGCCGGCGTACGGGATGCCACGGCGGGCGCAGAAGCGCATGGTTCGGACATCCCGGGTCAAGTTGCCGGGCTTTCGCAAACTCAGACCGGAACCCCTGTGCGCCCCGGGCCCAGGTACGGATAGCGTCTGACTCATGTCTGATGCCGCGCAGCTCACCCGCACCGAGGTACGCGAAGCCGCCGAGGCGGTCAAGGCCGCCATCGACCGCCATCTGGAGGCGGTCACCAGCAGTACCGAGGACGACGATCCGGCGGTCTCCGCCGCGTACGAGGAGTTGGCCGCGGCGGCCATCCACTACGACCAGGTCCTGTACGAGGTCTACGACGAGGTCACCCCGTTCGAGATCCCCGGCGACGGGGGACCGGGCAGCTACGCCGGGCCGGAGGACCCGGAGGCGATCAGCGTGCTGATCCGCCGCGACTACCGGATCGCCGACCCGCGCCGGCTGCGCAGCCAGGCCGAGCGCTTGGACCGCTCGCTGCCCGAGGTGCCGGAGGGCACCGACGGCGTGACGGCCGCGGTGGGGGTGGTCTTCGGCGAGTACGAGCCGGACGAGATCGCGGCCCGGTCCGAGGAGTTCGGCCTGGAGGAGGGCGACTCGACGATCTGGGTGACGGCGGCCGAGCCGGCGGAGCCGGGGGAGTGGCTCTCCGAGCCGTTCGACAGCCCGGACCCGCAGCTGCTGCTCTGCCGCTTCGACGTCAGCGAGGTGTACGACGACGAGGACGAGCTGGACGACTGACGGGGTTCTGGAGGACCGGGGGCCGACGAGGTCCCGGCGGACTGACGAGGTCCCGGGCGAGCGACGAGCTCTCCCGGGACCTTCGTTCGTTCGGTCGGGCCTGCGCAGTGCCCGGCCCGCTCAGTACGCCCGCTCAGTACGCCTGCTCGGCGTGCTCCGCGAGGAGCGCCCGCAACCGGGTGGTCCGCGGCGCGGCCGGCCGCTCGGCGACCGCCTGGGCCAGCGCGGGGCCGGCTGCGTGCACCACGGAGAGGTGGCGCTCGGCCCGGCTGAACGCCGTGTACACCCACTGCCGGGTGAGGGCGGCGGCCCCGTCCTCCGGGAGCACCACGACCACGCCCGGCCAGCGCCGCCCGACGGCCTGGTGCGCCGTCAGCGCCCAGCCGTGGCGCAGCCGGTCGATCCGGTCCGGCGGCAGCAGCAGCTCCTCGGCCGCCCCCGGGGCGGCCGCACCCGCCAGGGCGAGCCGCAGGCCGCTCGCGTCCCCGCCGAGCACGGTGCCGGGGCGGTTGACCCCGGGCAGCGGGGAGTAGACCACCCGGTCGCCCGGGTCGAAGCCGGCGAACCGGCCGGGGCCGGGATTGAGCCGGGCCTTGACGGCGGCGTTGAGCGCCCGGGTGCCGGCCGGGCCGCCATGGCCGGGGGTCAGCAACACGGTCTGCTCGACGGGGATGCCGAGGGCGCGCGGGATCGAGTCGGTGAGCAGCTGGACGGCCCGGTGGACGGCCTCGCCCGGCTCGCGCGCGGTGAGGATGACCACCTCCTTCTCCGGGGCCTCGACGCTCTGCAGTTCGCCGATGCCGATCCCGGAGACCAGTTCGCCGATCGGGCTGAGGTCGGGGGTGCGGGAGGCGACCACCGGGCAGGGCTTGGCGGCCAGCAGGTCGGCGAAGAGCCGGCCGGGGCCGGCCGACCAGAGCTGGCCGGGGTCGCCGCTGAGCACCAGTCGGGTGCCGTCGGCGAGCGCCTCGACCAGGGTGGCGGCCAGGTCCAGGTCGAGCAGCGGGGCGTCCTGCACGATCAGCAGGTCGAGCGCGAGCGAGCCGTCCGGGGCCCGGCCGGGGCCGGACCGGTGGTCGGCGCCGGTGGTCGGCGCGGTGCCGAGCAGCTCGGCCAGGGTGACCGAACGCTCGCTCGCGGCGGGCAGCGACGCGGCCAGCGCGTCCCGCCCGTAGTCGTTCCACGAGGCGGCCCAGGCGCGCAGCCCGAGGCCGTGGGCGGCGGTGAGCAGCGCGCCGAGCTCGGCGCGGGCGGCAGCGTCGCCGGTGTGCAGGACCAGCGGGTGGGCGGCGACGGCGCGGATCAGCGCGGTCGCGGAGGAGGACGGTGCAGCGGCCGCGGCCGCCTCCCAGGCCTCGGCGGAGGCCGGGACGGGGACCGGGGCCGGGGCGGAGAGCGGGTCGGAGTCGGGCGCGGAGTCGGAGTCGGTGGTGGCACCGGGGGTCTCCCCGGCCGGTGCCTCGTCCGCCGCTTCCCCGGCCGCGGGCGGCTCGAAGGTGGACATGATCCGCACCAGTCCGTCCGCCGCACTGTCCTCGGCGAGCGCCAGGCGCTCCAGCGCGAGCAGCATCCGGACCGGAGGCTCCTCGTCCTCCCCGGCGGCCTGGTGGGCCTCGGGGCCGGTGAGCTCCTCCTGGAACGGCATCAGCCGGCCGTCCAGCACGGCCTCCTGGATCACCTGCTCCGGCTCGGGCAGGCCGAGCTTGGCCAGCCCCTCGCGCAGCTCGGCCGCCTCCAGCGCCGAGTGCCCGCGGAGTGCGGCCTGCTCCAGCAGCCAGCCGGCCAGCGCCTGCCCGCGCCGCGGGTCGGTGGGGCCGGCCGCCGGACCGAGCAGCGCCCGGGCGAAGCCGTCGGCCTGCTCGGGACGCACCCCGGGCAGCGCGAGCAGGGACCACGGGTCCTCGCGCAGGGCGTCGGCCGCCGCCTCGCCGAAGGCCGCCACGGCGGCCGCGGCCAGGCCCGGCACCGCGGTGGCCGGGGCGCCCCCGGCGGTCAGCAGCTCG
>NZ_JBNQTI010000194.1:12657-14395 GCF_050325825.1 Kitasatospora sp. LaBMicrA B282 | reverse complement strand
CGGCCGGGTGGCCGCGGCCCGCGCGGGTTCCGGGCGGGTGGCCGCGGTCCGCGCGGGTGCCGGTCGGGCGGGGGCCGGCGGGGCGGCGAGCTCGGGGTCGCCGACGCACACGTACGAGGCCAACCCCTCCCCGGCCAGCAGGTTGATCCGCAGCGCCACCTCGCCGAGCGAGGCGCCCTGGTCCAGCAACCGTTCGACGGCGACGCCGAGTTGCACGGTGCCGTGGTTGATCCGGGTGGAGGCGACGAAGCCGGCCACGTGCGGGCCGTACAGCAGCGTGCGGGAGAGCTGGAAGCGGGCGTCGAGCAGGCCGTCGGCGGGCTGGTAGGCCGAGCAGGAGAGCAGCACCAGCAGCCGGGCCCGCAGCGCCGCGGCGCCGTGGAAGGCGCGGAAGGAGGTCTTGTGCGCCAGCCGGCAGCCGCCGCCGCCCTGGCAGGGCAGGTGGCGCTCGCCGGGCCGGGCCGGTTCCGGGCGCAGTCGGTCCACCTGCAGGCAGAGCACGTGGCTGCCCACCCGGAAGTCGGCGCCGTTGCCGTGGCTGTGCAGCACCACCGCCTGGGCGCCCTCGCGCAGCCGGGTCACGAACTCCTCGGAGCCGTCCGAGCCGTAGGAGAGCGCCGGGCCGGCCGGGGCCTCGCGCCGGAAGTCGCAGTAGAGCATCGTCCGGTGGGCGTGGTCGGGGGCCGGCGCGACCTGCGCCGCCCAGGACCGGACCACCAGGTGCAGCGCCTCGGTGGGGTCCGCCGACAGGGGCAGCAGGCCGAAGCGGATCCGGTGGCGGCGGGCGGTCTCGACCAGCCGGGTCACGGTCGCCAGGTCGCACCCGGGCTCGGGCAGCACGACCAGCACCGACTCGGTCCGGTCGGCGGCGGCCAGCGCCTCGGCCACCGGGCGGTCCGCCGGCAGCTCCTGGAACCGGCGGCCGAGCGCCTGCGCGTAGCACCGGGCGAGCTCCGTCGCCGAGCCGCAGCCCAGCACCAGGCCGCCGCGGGCGGCGGGCGCGGGCGTGGGTCCGGGCAGCGGCATGGGCGGTGGCTCGGGCGCCGGGTCGGGCGCTGCGTCGGACGCGGCTGCGGCCGGTGCCCCGGTCGTCAGGCCGATCCCCGGGTACCCCGCCGCCAGCCGCGCCAGCACCGCGCGGGCCCGCGGGTCCGGGGTCTCGGCGGGCAGCGCGAAGTGGTGGCCGGAAACAGTTATTGACAGGGCTGGAGAGTTATTTACTAGCATAGTCATGACATCATGTCACTATCACCCGACAGACCTAGTCACGGAGTAACAGGATGAGCGGCGAAGCACTGCCCAACGAGGACCTCGACGCGGCCCAGCAGGCTCAAGAGCAGGAGGAGCAGGACTACTTCGAGCAGTTGGCGGCCGTCAAGGACAGCATTCTGGAGGGCGTCATCACGCCCTGGTAGGCCCGCCAGGACGATAGGGCAGCGCCGCCCGAAAGGCAAGAGGGCGGGTATCCCGAAGGTTCTTGACTGAGTTTATTGACTTCACGGTGAAGGCGCTGCTGTAATCATCGTGTCGCACCGAGAACCGGTCACCGCACCGGGGCCTCGGGTCGATGAGGCGAGGCGCATCCCGCGCCCCGCCGGCACTGCTCACCTCGGAGAGGAGGAACTCACCATGGTTCGCAACCACAAGGTCGGCATGCGCCCGCGTCTGGACAAGGTCAACGTCCGCGCCGGCAAGTAAGGCGTAGCTGTCGGTGTGCCGCGGGGACCCTGCGTCCCCG
>NZ_JBNQTI010000194.1:0-12650 GCF_050325825.1 Kitasatospora sp. LaBMicrA B282 | reverse complement strand
GTAGGGGGGGGGGGGGGGGGGGGGGGGGGGGGGGGGGGGGGGGGGGGGGGGGGGGGGGGGGGGGGGGGGGGGGGGGGGGTTCCCCCCCCCCCCCCCCCCCCCCCCCCCCACACCGGCCTACCCGTGTCACCGGGGCCGACCGGCAACCGGCCGACCGGCTTTCCCGACCGCGCGAGCGAGGAGCGTCCGTGTCCCGAATCCTGTGGCCCGAGGGCGTTCCCGTCCTCGTCGACCACCAGCCGCACCTGCGCACCACGAGCCTGTGCGTCGCGCTGGGCCACGGCGCCCGGCACGACCCGGACACCGCCTCGGGCGCCACCCACCTGCTGGAACACCTGGTCATGTCCGTCCCGCTCGACGACGGCCGTTCGCTCTGCGAGCGCATCGAGCAGCTGGGCGGCACCTGCAACGCGGCCACCGGGCCGGAGTCGCTGATGATCCACGCCCAGGTCCTGAACGAGGACGCGGAGCAGGTCGTCGGCTGGGTCTGCGAGGCCCTGCTGCGGCCGCAGTTGACCGCGCAGGCGCTGGACGCCGAGCGCCGGGTGGTGCTCCAGGAGCTCGCCACCGCGGAGTCCGACCCCGCCGACACCGTCCAGGACGCCTTCCTGGCCAGCCTCTTCGCCGGCCACCCGCTCGGCTCGCCGGTCGGCGGCTGCCCGGAGACCGTCTCGCGGATCACCGTCGAGCAGCTCGCCCGGGCGCACACCACCGCGCTGGCCACCGCCCCGCTGGCGGTCGCCGTGGTCGGCGGCGTGCAGCCCGCCCGGGTGGCGGCGGCGCTGACCGCCGGCGGCCTGCGCGACCTGCCCGCCGTGCCGCTGCGCGACCCGGCGGCCGACCGCCCCGGGCCGGTCACCGGCGAACTGGTCGAGGCCTGGCCCGAGGAGTTCTGCTGGCTGCTGGTCGGCGGCCGCGCGCCGCACGCCGGCGACCCGCGCCGGCACGCCTACGACGTGCTGGCCCACCTGCTCGGGGCCAGCCCCGCCTCGCTGCTCTACGCCCGGATCCGCAACGACGAGGCGCTGGCCTACTCGTTCCGCGCCTGGTCGCGCAACTACGGTGACACCGGCGCCTGGCGGATGCTCGCCGGGGTCGAGGCCGCGAGCGCCCCGCGGGTGCTGACGGTCTTCCGCGAGGTGCTCGCCGAGGTGGCCGCGGGCAAGGCGGCACCGGAGGCGTTCGCCGCCGCGGTCCGGCAGGCCGTGATGGAACTGGTGCTGCTCGCCGAGGCCCCGCTGGACCACGCCATCGCGCTGGCCGGCAGCCGCATCCACGTCGATCGGCCGTGGGACGTGGACGCGGAGATCGCGCTGCTCCAGCAGGTGACGCCGGATCAGGTCGCCACGGCCGCCGCGGAGCTGAGTGCCGGACTGGTCGCCACCGTCCGCCCGGAGGCGTCGTGACCACCGCACCGGCCGAGAGCACCACCGCGCCGACCGAGAGCACCAGCGCACCGGCCGGGAGCACCACAGCACCGGCCGCAGCCGCCGCGCCGACCGGGAGCACCGCATCAGCCGGTACCGCTTTCGCCGTCAGCGACGCCTTCCTGGCCGCCGCCGACGAGGCCGGCCTGCTGCACCGCCCGGGTGGCCTGACCCTGGTCGCCGGCCCGTACCAGGACCCGCTCACCGCCGAGTGGCAGTGCCTGGTCGAACACGCCGACCCGGCGCTGCTCGCCGACCCGGCCGGCCTGCTGGCCACCCTGCGCGAGCTGTTCCCCGACTGCACCAGCGCCGTGGTGCGGGTGCCCGGCGGCCTCCGGCCGGAGCTGCTGGAGCCCCAGATCAGCTACCTGCACCGGCCCGCCGACGCCCCGGCACCACCGGCCCCGGCCGCGCCGGGCCCCGAGGTCCGGGAGAGCGACGGCAGTCACGACCACCTGGTCCGCGGCTGGCTGGCCAGGGCCATCGGCGACGCCCAGCAGGACCGCGGCGAGGACGCCGACCCGGACGCCGTCCGGCGGGCGGTCGAGGAGATCATGGCGGCACCCGGCCGGCGCACCTGGCTGGTGCACGTCGACGGGCACCCCGCGCCGGCCGGCCACGCGACCGTGGTCACCGACGCCTTCGACGACGTCAGCGGCGCCGACTTCGTCGACCTGGTCGACATCCTGATCGACCCGCCCGCCGTCCAGCGCTCGGCGCAGGCCGCCCTGGTGGCGGTCTGCGCGGCGGTGGCGGCCGAACGCGGCCTGCCGCTGGTGGGCAACGTCTGCCACCACGGCGGCCCGGGGCCCGAACCGGGCGCCGCCGTCGTGGCCGCGCTGCGCGCCCACGGCTGGCAGCCGTCCTACCAGTACTGCCGCGCCGCCCTCCGCTGACCACCTCGTCGTCGATCGCCCCGTCGCTGACCAGCTCGTCGTCGATCACTCCGTCGCCGGTCACCTCGTCGCCGGCCAACTCGCCGTGCCCGGAGCACGGTTGACCCGGGAGCCGTCACCCATGCGATCCACTCCGCCGTCCCCCCTCCAGCTCGACCTGGACCTGCTGCACGACCTGCTGGACGTCGACCGCGACCTCGGCCCGCGCCACCTGGTGCGCGCCGCCCGGGAGGTGCGCGGGGTGCTCACCACGCTGGTGCTCTCGCTGGCGGCCCGCGAGGGCCTGACGCTGGGCAGTGGCTCCCGCGACGAGCTGGACCGGATGACCCGGCGGGCCGGCACCTACCGGGAGATCGCGGAGCGGCTCGAGCGGGTGGCCGGCGCCCGGGTGGTCAAGGGCCCCTCGCTGGCCCGCCACTACCCGTCGGACCTGCTGCGCCCGGTGGGCGACCTCGACGTGGTGGTGCCCGACGAGGCCGCCCTGTGGCGGGCGGTGGACGAGGTGCTGTCCCGCCAGGAGTGCGACGGGGCGCTCTACACCGAGATCCGCGAGGGCGACCGCAAGCACCTCTTCGTCGGCCTCTGGTGGGCCGCCGACGACCCGATGCTCGACCACGAACCCAACGTGGAGATCAGCACCTTCGCCTTCCCGGGCGAGCACGGCCTGGTCCCGGTCCGTGCGGCGCTGCCCGCCGACCGGGTCGGCGCCGACGTGCTGGCGCTGGCCGAGGAGCGGTTCCAACGCCCGTTCACCGTCAAGGACATGCTCGACCTGTCGCTGGTCCTGACCGGGCCGGCGGCCCCCGATCCCGCTGCCCTGGCGGCGCTGGCCGACGAGTACCGGCTGGCCCCCGAACTGCTCCAGCTCTGCGAGCGCACGATCGCCGCCCACCCGGTGCTCGCCGCCTGCGTGCCCGGCGACCTGGTCGAGGAGCTGCGCGCCCCGGCCGCGGCCGAACAGCAGCGCCGGGACGCCCTGCCGGCCGTGGCGGAGGAGCCGACCGAGCTGCCGGACCGGATCGAGGCCGGCCTGCCGATCTACGGGCTCCAGCTGGGCGAGTCGCTGGAGCGCCGGGCGGCCACCGCCGCCGAGGACCTGCCCTACCCGGGCGGGCTGATCGCCCGGACCCCGATCGCGGACTTCCTGATGGTGTCGGGGGAGCTCGTCGACCCCGACCACCACCAGCGCGCGCTGGCCGAACTGGCCCGCCGCGGTCCCGCCGCCCCGAGGAGCTGACCCCGTGCCGATCGCCGATCACCCGCCGGCCCGCGGCGGGCAGCCGATGGTCGAGGTGGACCACCTGACCCGCACCTACACGCCCCGGCGCGGCACCCCGGTCACCGCCCTCGACGACGTCAGTTTCACGCTCCGGCAGGGCGAGGTGCTCGGCTTGCTCGGCCCCAACGGCGCCGGCAAGACCACGCTGTCGCGGATCCTGACCACCCTGCTGCTGCCCAGCTCCGGCACCGCCCGGATCGCCGGCTTCGACGTGGTCGCGCGTCCCCGCGAGGTCCGCCGGCACATCGGCCTGGTGCTGGGCGGCGACCGGGGCCTGTACGGCCGCCTGACCGCCCGGCAGAACCTGCGCTACTGGGCCGCGCTGCAGGGCCTGGACGGTTCGGCCGCCCGGGCGCGCACCGAGGAACTGCTGGAGCGCCTGGGCCTGGCCGCCCGGGCCGGCGACCGGGTGGAGACCTTCTCCCGCGGCATGACCCAGCGGGTCCACCTCGCCCGGGCCCTGCTGAACCGCCCCGCGGTGCTGATCCTGGACGAGCCGACCAACGGCATGGACCCGCACTCCGCCACCGGCTTCCGGGAGTTGGTGCGCGAGCTGCGGGCCGCCGGCACCACCATCCTGCTCACCACCCACGACCTGCCCGAGGCGCAGGACCTCTGCTCGCACCTGGCCATGGTCGACCACGGCCGGCTGCTGCGCTGGGGCACCCGGGCCGACCTGCTCGCCGAGGTCGGCTTCGCCCGCACCGTCACCGCCACCGGGGTGCCGGCCGCCGCCCGGGCCCGGATCGAGCTGCTGCCCGGCACGGTGACCGCCGAGGAGGGCGGGGTGCTGAGCTACCGGCCGCACGACGAGGACGCGCTCGCCGAGGCGCTGACCGTGCTCGCCCAGGCGCGTGCGGCCGAGATCTCGGTCACCGCGCCCAGCCTGGCCGAGGTCTACCGCAGCGTCATCGAGGACCGGGAGTTCGTGCTGTGACCCGCCCGCGGCTCGCGCCGGTCGCCGTCTTCGCCCGGATGCAGGTCCTGCTGCTGCTGCGCTCGCCGAACCTGCTCGCCACCCTCGCGGTGATCCCGCTCTACTCGCTGGTCTTCTTCGCCGTCCTGGCCCGCCACCACCAGGGCGACCTCGCCACCTCGGTGGCGCTGACCGCCTTCCTGATGAGCCTGTGGTCGCACGCGGTCTTCGTGGCCGCCGAGATCGTCGACGACGACCGCTGGCAGGGCACCCTGGAGCTCTCGCTGCTCACCCCGGCCCGCTACCTGGCGGCGCTGACCGTGCGGGTGGGCACCACCACCGCGCTGGCCCTGCCGGTGCTGGCCGAGGTGCTGCTGATCGGGCGCGGGCTGTTCGGGTTCCCGATCCACCTGGCCGACCCCGGGCTCTGCCTGCTGGTGGTGCTCCTGGTGGTGGCCGGGGTGGCGGCGACCGCGATGCTGGCCAGCGGCGTGATGATCCTGGTCCGCGGCGCCCGCGCGCTGCAGAACGCGCTGACCTACCCGTTCTACCTGCTGGCCGGGCTGATCGTGCCGGTGAGCACGCTGCCCGGACCGGCCCGGGCGCTGGCCCGGCTGTTCTTCCTCAGCTGGGGCGCCCAGCTGCTGCGCGACACCGCCGCCGGGCCGGTGTCCCACCTCGTCCCCCGGCTGACCGCGTTGGTCGCCCTGGTCGTCCTGCAGGGAGTGCTCGGCGTGACCGTGCTGCGAAAGGTCCTCTCCGCCGTCCGCCACGGGGGCGTGGTCCTCCATGGCTGACACCCGCACACCGCCGGTGCTGCGGCTGCTCGGGTACGGGCTGCTCAGCAGCTACCAGGACTACCGCGCCATGTTCACCTGGCGCTCCTGGGCCGGCGGCTGGCTGGTCCGGCTGATCTGCCAGGTGCTCTTCTTCGCCACCCTCGGGCGGCTGCTCGGCTCCGCGCAGACCCAGGCGTACATCGCCTTCGGCAACGCAGCGGTGCTCGGGCCGCTCGGCGCGCTCGGCGTGGTGTCCTCCACCGCCGGCGAACGGCGGGCCGGCACCCTGCAGTTCCTGCTGATCACCCGGTCCGACCCGTTCCTGGTGCTCGCCTCGCGCGGCCTGTACTGGGTCGCGGACGGGCTGCTCACCTCCACCATCGCGCTGGTCCTGGTGCCGCTGGCACTGCCGGTGCCGCTGCGCTGGGCCGCACTGCCCGCGATCGTCGCGGTCGGCGCGCTGACCACGCTGAGCTGCTACTGCCTGGCACTGGCCCTGGCCGGCCTGAGCGTGCGCCGCCCGCAGGCCCGGATGTACCTGACCGCCGGCACCACCATCGCCCTGATGCTCTTCGCCGGCGTCACCACCGACGCCCCCCGGACCGGCCCCTGGGCCGCGCTCTCGGCCGTACTGCCGGTCACCCACGGCCTGTCCGCGATGCGCGCCCTGGCCCAGGGCCACCCCGCCCCGCCCACCGCCCTGCTCGCCGAGGCCGCCGTCGGCCTGGCCTGGGGCGTCCTGGCCCACCTGCTGCTCGGCCGCGCCCTGCGCCACACCGTCCGCACCGGCACGCTGGCCCTGAGCTAGAGCCGCCGCAGTCGCGCCACCGCCTCGGTCAAAACGGAAAACCAAGGGCCGCAGCCGGCTCCCGCAGTCGCTGAACGTGGGCGTGCCGCCGGGCCCCTGCATCCTCCCCGCTCAGCGGTGGTCGATGCAGGGGCCTTCGTCGTTGCAGGTAACAGTGAGTGCCGAGAGCTGCCGAAGTGGATGATCAACTCACCGTAGCCCCTTGACTACGGTGTCACCGTGGGTGGATGGTCGTGCACATCCATGCAACCAACAAGCACGGAGGTCACCATGGCACTAACCTTCATCGCCAAGGACCCGAACACCGATGGGGCCAACTGCCCAACGGTGTGGGTCGACAAGGATGCGGGGGAGTTCGTCATCCAGGGCTGGAAGGTCGATCAGGCGACCACCGCGGAGTGCCTGGCGACGGGTCCGATCCCCGACAGTGAGACCGTAGTGCGGCTGCCCGTTCGCATGGCCGCTGTTCTCAGGGAGGCAATTGATGTCGCCGAAGGCGCCCACGTTCGTTGAGCTTCTGAACGCCGCTCAGCGTTCGGCCGTCCACCTTGAGATGCGGGACTCGTACGACGATCCGGACGAAGCGCCGCGAGTCTCTGCCTGGCGGGCGGGGCATCGCCACAATCCGGCTGACCGCACGTCCTGGTGGCGGCCCTGGCTCGACCTTGTGTCGGGTGCGGTGGCGCGCGGTGTCGTGATCCGCAGGGCGCGGATCGTCTCGGAGCCGGTCAGCGAGTACACGCAGTACTTGCACGAGGGCACGTTCACCAACGTGGCGGCGGGCGAACAGATCCGCTGGCTGCCTCGCCGCCAGGCCTCGGACCTTGCGCTACCCGGGAACGACTTCTGGGTCTTCGATGACACGGTTGTCCGGTTCGGGCACTTCTCCGGTGAAGGTGCCTACCTGGGCGACGAGGTGACCGAGGACCCTGCCGTGGCGAAGCTCTGTACAACGGCCTTCGAAGCGGTGTGGGCCCGCGCCATCCCCCACGAGGATTACCGGATCTGACGTCACGAATCACCGGACAACCAGCTCATGCCCACATCTCCGTCATCCAGCGTCCAAGCAGCGCGTAAGGCGCTCGCTGACCGCCTACGGGACCTCTGCAAGGACGCTGGGCTCAGCGGGCTTGAGCTGGCCCGGTTGGCCGGCTGGCACGCCTCGAAGTCATCGCGGATCATCAACGCGGTAACTCCGCCGTCCGACGACGACATTCGGACCTGGTGCCGAGTCTGCGGAGCTGACGACCAGGCAGCCGACCTGATCGCTGCCTCGCGCTCTGCCGACTCGATGTATGTGGAGTGGAAGCGTCTCCAGCGCACGGGGCTCAGGAGGCTGCAAGACTCGTACGTGCCACTGTTCGAACGAACCCGAGTGTTCCGGGTCTACTGCTCGACAGTGGTCCCTGGGCTGCTCCAGAACCACGGCTATGCAACGGCGTTGCTGTCTTCCATCACCCGCTTTCGCGGCACACCCGATGATGTGGCAGACGCCGTGTCCGCCCGACTCGCACGGTCGAACATCCTGCGGGAGGGTGGCCACCGGTTCGCCGTGATCATCGAAGAGTCAGTGCTTCGATACCGTGTGGGCGACGCAGACGCCATGTCCGGGCAACTCGGCTACCTGCTGGCAGTCATGTCCCTACCCGCTGTCTCGTTGGGAGTCATCCCGTTCAGTGCCGAACGAGACCTCTGGCCGCTGGAGACGTTCAGCATCTACGACAGCGAACAGGCGCAGGTGGAGACCCTCACCGCTGCCGTCACCGTAACCGCGCCAGGCGAGATCGCCCAGTACCTCAGCGCCTTCCAGAAGCTGTCCGACACGGCGGTGTACGGATCGGCGGCCCGCGCTCTGATCACAGCGGCCATTGATGCACTCGGGTGATTGGCGTGCAATCCCGTAGAACATCCTGGTAGTCAACTGCCCACCCTCCGTAGCGTCTTCTGTATCGGTAAGGCAGGCGGCGGAGGGAGCGCATCCGTGTCGGACGACGTGGAGCGTGAGGCGGAGATCCTTAGGCAGTACCGCGCTGAGGCGGAAGCGGCAGCGGACGCTCTGCAGACCGCCTGGAGGCTCGCTGGCCTGCCCTTTCACCCGAGTGTGATGCCGGTGATGGCGCAGGGTCGCGGCGTTCCTCAAGGGCCGCACGTCTCGCTGGGCGGGTGCTCCGCCGGGACGGCCCGCGCGCTGGCTCAGGTACTGACCGAGTACGCCCGGCTCACGGGCAGGCTGATCGACGGGGAGTCGGACAGCCTGATGGCGCAGGTGCTCGCCGACTTCGGCGTGACCCCTGCTCTCCCGGGAGACGGGCTGTACGTCGTCAGGCCGTCCGAACCGAGCGGGTCCGCAACACCGAACGACCCGGCACCAACCGGTGACCGGCTCGCCTCAGTGTGAGGAGACACCAGTATGAGCACCCCCGCGCCCGGCCCCAACCGTCCGCCCGGCCCCGGACCGATGCCGCCCGAGTGAGGCTGCGCACGGACACCGAACACCACACCAACCACAGGAAGGCACAGCCATGGGGAAGCACGGCGGAGGCGGCGGCAGCGACGGACCTGGCAAGGCTGGCGGCGGTAGCGGCGGGGGTCACTCCGGCTCGCCCGACACGTCGTCCTCGGACGGCCACCGCGACGCGCCCCCCACCAACCTGCCCAAGCCCGGGAAGTAGGCAGCGCATGACATGGGACGAACTCGCCGGCAAGCTCCGGGAATCCGGGGCCCTTTCGGCCGATTGGGACGCGACGTTTCGCGCACTCCCGCGCAACAGCTTCACCCCGGCGCGGATCTACCACGACGGCAGTTGGATCGACGTCGCAGAGAGTCCGCGACAGTGGGCAGCGCTGGTCAGGTCGGACGCGCCGTTGGTCACCCAGCTGTACCCGGGGAGCGAGACCCCGTCGTCATCCAGCAGCATGCCTACGGTGGTCGCAACGATGCTCCGCCACTTGGACGTTGGCGACGGCATGCGGGTTCTGGAGGTGGGCACCGGCACCGGATGGACAGCCGGCCTTCTGGCGCATCGGCTCGGCGCTGAGAACGTCGTCAGCGTCGAGGTGGACCCGGCGCTTGCCGCCGAGGCCCGGACCCGGCTCGAAGCGCAGGGCCTGAACCCCAGCGTGGTGACCGGTGACGGCATGCTCGGCCACCCGGAGGGCGCGCCGTACCAGCGGATCCACCTGACGGCCGCCATCCAGCGGCTGCCCGGGGCGCTGATCGAGCAGTGCGAGCCCGGCGGGGTGATCCTGGCCCCGTACGGTACGGCGTTCTGCAACGGGGCGCTGGCGCGGCTCACGGTCGCTGAGGACGGCAAGTCGGCGTCCGGCCCGTTCGTGGCGGATGTCGCGTTCATGTGGGTCCGCGGCCAGCGACCCGACAGCGGCGAATTCGACATCACGGACGTGCGGTACGGCCCCTCGGAGCTGGACCCCGCCGAGATCGCCGACAACACGGACGCGGCGTTCGCCGTCGGCCTGCGCATGCCCCACCTGTTCCGGCAGAGCGTCTGGGCCTCATACGACCGGTTCGGGACGGGCCGATTCGAGATCTGGGATGGGGTGTCGTACGCCCACTGTCGCCTTGCTGACTGGCAGGGGGAGCACGCCGTCTCGCAGTCCGGCCCCCGGCAGCTGTGGGACGAGGTCACGGCGGCCTACGGGTGGTGGAAGCGGCACGACCGGCCGGGGCTGTCCCGTCTCGGCCTGACCGTCACCGTGGCGGGCGAGCACCGGACCTGGCTGGACGACCCGTCGAACGTGATCGGATAGGAACAGAGCAGATGCGCAGGAACAGCAAGTCGCGGGACACACCCGCCCAGCAGGCTGAACGCGTGGGGGAACTCGCGGAACGTGCTGGCTGGGAGCAGGAAGCCGGCGGGAGCGAATGCGTGACCAAGGACATCGGGCACGCCAACCGTGTGGCGCAGGGTCACCCCCTGTCGAACCGGCACGGAACCCTCGACGACCACGATCACCGGGTGCACGGGGATCCGGACCCGGTTGAGTAGCCCTGCACCAGAAGCCCTGTCCAAGCGCCGTTCCTCTCGCGCATGGGCGGGGCTTCCTGCTATTCGGCGCCGCGGCTCCCGCGAGCGGCCACGTAGGTCCCGCGCTGCCCGTGCCTGCCTGACCTCAGCGTTTCCGCAGGCGAGACAGCCTGTCGATCGCTTCGTTCAACATAACCTCCTGCTTGCAGAAGGTGAACCGGACCAGGCTGCGCCCGGCGTCGGCGTTGTCGTAGAAGACGACGTTGGGGATGGCCACCACGCCGCAGCGCTCGGGCAGGGTCCGGCAGAACTCGATGCCGTCCTTCTCGCCCAGCGGGGTGATGTCGGTGGTGATGAAGTAGGTGCCCTGCGGCTCGTGCACCCGGAACCCGGCCTCGGCCAGCCCGGCGGCGAGCAGGTCGCGCTTGCGGGTCAGGTCGGCCCGGAAGCCCGTGAAGTACTCGTCCGGCAGCCGCAGCGCCTCGGCGACCGCGTACTGGAACGGCCCGGCGCTGACGTAGGTCAGGTACTGCTTCGCAGTGCGCACCGCCGCGACCAGGGGCGCGCTCGCCGTCACCCAGCCGACCTTCCAGCCGGTGAAGGAGAAGGTCTTGCCGGCCGAGGAGATCGAGACGGTCCGCTCGCGCATGCCGGGCAGGGCCGCGATCGGGTGGTGGGCGCCGGTGAAGACGAGGTGCTCGTAGACCTCGTCGGTGATGACCAACAGGTCGTGCTCGACGGCGAGTTCGGCGATGGTGCGCAGCTCCTCGGGGGTGAGCACGGTGCCGGTGGGGTTGTGCGGGGTGTTGAGCAGCAGCAGTCGGGTGCGCGGGGTGATCAGGGCGCGCAGCTCGTCGAGGTCGGGGCGGAAGGCCGGTTGACGCAGCGTCAGCGGTACCCGGGTGGCGCCGGCCATGGCGATGCAGGCGGCGTAGGAGTCGTAGAACGGCTCGAAGGCGATCACCTCGTCGCCCGGCTCCAGCAGCGCGAGCAGCGCGGCGGCGATCGCCTCGGTGGCGCCGGCGGTGACCAGGACTTCGGTGTCGGGGTCGTAGGTCAGGCCGTAGAAGCGCTGCTGGTGTTCGGCGACGGCGGTGCGCAGTTCGGGGATGCCGGGGCCGGGCGGGTACTGGTTGCCGCGGCCGGTCAGGACAGCGTTGGCGGCTGCCTGGGCGATCTCGTGGGGCCCGTCCGTGTCCGGGAACCCCTGCCCGAGGTTGATCGACCCGGTGGCGGTGGCCAGCGCGGACATCTCGGCGAAGATCGTCGTCCCCATGCCCGCCAACCGGCGGTTCAGCAGCGGCCTCGCACCCATCACGGCTCCTCACGCTCGGTGGTCGCAGGCCATCTTTCCGCTGCCCGCGGCGCCGCGACAAGTACCGACGGGCAGTCGTCGGAGCGGGCAGCCGGTGCCGCGGTCAGTAGTCCTCCGGCTCCCGGACGCCCAGGCCCGGGCCCTCCAGGGCGAGGGCGGTGAGGTGGGTGTCGGTGCCCGAGGTGTGCTCCTCGCCAGCCGACCAGAGGACGGCGGTGCCCGCGCTGATCGTCAGCCGGATGCCGTCGGGGCCGATGATCCAGCCCTCGCCGGAGATCACCAGGAAGAGCTGCTCGATCGGGGCCGGGTGGGCGCCGATGGTGCCGCCGGGGCCGAGGCTGAGGCAGGTCAGGTGGTACGACCCGGTGCCGCCGGCGAGCGGCGTGGCGGCGGCGCCGGTGCTGCCGTAGCGGGTGATCAGGTGCTCGGCGCGGTCGATGGGGAGGAGGCGCATGGGTGGTTTCCCGGTGGAGAGCGGCCCGGCCCGGCCGGCTGGAAGGGCGGGCCGGGCCGGGGTGGCGGGTCAGTCCTCGTCGCCCTCGGGGGCGTCGTCGTCGCCCTTGCCCTCGATGTCCTTCTGCAGGCCGAGGCGCTCGACGATCCACTGCTCGAAGCCGACGGCCGCCTGGGTCCAGTTGGCGGTGGTGGTGACGAAGTAGTCGATGTTGACGCCGTTGGCGATGATCATCTGGGTCTCGCCGATCAGCCGGACGACGCCGTCCTCGTGGGTGTGCGTGTAGACCTTGGGCCAGAGGGTCTCGCGGTTCCACTCGTCGATCAGGTCGAGGATCTCGCCCTTCTGGTCCAGCGGGTAGGACCGGTCGTAGAAGGCGCGGACCGCGTACAGCTCCTTGTTGTCACCGCGGAACATGTAGTAGACGCGGAAGCCGTCCCAGGGGGCGACCAGGTCACCCTCCTCGTCCACCGCGTGCTTGAGCTGCATCTGGTTCAGGATCTGCTTCACCAGGTCCTGGTTCGGGACCACGATCGGCGGCGGTCCGGCCGGTCCACCGCCCGGCTGCCCACCCGGCTGCGGCGGCTGGATGCCGAAGGACGGGATCGACGACGGGTCAACACTCACTGGAGGTCCCTTTCACAGTGCACGAGGGTGGCTGGTGATCAGGGGCCGCCCTTCCATGACTCCATCCTGCCTCATCCGGCGCCCCGGGCACAGGTGGTTCCCGGCCCGGTCCGTTCGCCTGCGGCAGACGTGCCGGGGGTGGCCCGCCGACCTGCGGCGGGCC